>CAKPCA010000037.1 GCA_934141145.1 uncultured Bacilli bacterium | reverse complement strand
ATTTTTTCTCGCAATTTAATTTTACCATACTTTTTTCTAAAAGAAAAGAGTATTGAACTTTGTCAACACTCTGAGAAGAATAATAATTCTTCTTTTTTTTTATTTATTATGATATAATTATAGTGGTGAAGAATATGAGAGTAGTTATATCAGCAGGAGGTACTGGAGGTCATATTAATCCAGCACTTGCTATAATAGATAAAATAAAAGAAAAAGAACCTAATAGTGAATTTTTATATATAGGAACAACAAATAGAATGGAAAAAGATATTATTCCAAAAAAGAATATACCTTATATAGGAATAGAAATTAGTGGTTTAAAAAGAAAATTAACTTTAAAAAATATTAGTTCTATAACTAAGTTTTTGAAAGCTATAAAGATATGTAAAAAAGAAATAAAAAAATTTAATCCTGATATAGTAATAGGAGCAGGTGGATATGTAACTGCACCTGTTATATATGCAGCTAAAAAATGTGGATATAAGACATTAGTACATGAACAAAATAGTATTTTAGGACTATCCAATAAGATTTTATTAAAATATACAGATACATTATGTACATCGTTTGAAGATATGAAAATAGATGGTGTAAATCTAGTTTATACTGGAAATCCTTGTTCTGAGTCTGCAATAAATAAGAAACCTTTTGATAAAAAAGATTTTGGACTTAGTAAAAATAAAAAATTAGTACTAATAGTAATGGGATCTTTAGGATCATCTTCAGTAAGTAAAATACTAGAAGAATCAATAGATAAATTTTCATCTGATAAATATGAAGTATTAATAGTAACTGGTAAAGACTATTATGAAAATTATTCTAAATTAAAAAAATCAAGTAATGTATTTATATTTCCATATATTGATGATCTAGTTAGACTTATTAAAGTTTCAGATTTAGTGGTAACAAGATCAGGTGCAACTACACTATGTGAATTAATCGCATGTAATACTCCATCAATATTAATTCCAAGCCCATATGTTACTGAAAATCATCAGTATAAAAATGCTTTGACTTTAGAAAAGAGAAATGCTGCAATAATAATTGAAGAAAAAAATTTAAATTCTAAAGTACTTATAGATAGTATAAATAATTTAATTAGTAGCCCTGAAAAATTAAGAAATATGAAAAATGAACTTGCAAAAATAGATGTTAGTAATAGTACAACATTGATTTATAATGAAATAGAAAAATTAGTAAAGAATAAAAAATAGGAGTGGTATATATGAAAAGAAAGGTTAAAAAGAAAAAAATAAAAATAGGCAGGGTATTTCTTGCATTATTCTTTCTTTTTGTAGTACTATTTTTAATAATATTACTTTCAAAAATGCCAGTATTAGGTTTTTATATATCAGGTAATAACTATTATACTGATAGCGAAATATTAAAAATAACTGGTCTTGATAAGTATCCATCTTATTTATTTACAAGCAATATTAATATAAAGAAAAAAATAAAAGATGATCCTATTCTTGAAAGTGTAAAAATAAATAAAACTTTACTTGGTAAATTTAAAGTTGAAGTAAAAGAAAAACAAATATTGTTTTATAATATAAACACAAAAAAATCTATTACGAGTAATGATGAAGAAATAAATTTCTATGATAAAAATTCACCTGTTTTAGTAAATAATATAAATGATAAGAATGTATATAATTCATTTTTAAAAAAGATGAAAAAAGTAGATAAGTCTATATTAGATAATATTTCAGAAATAAAATATGATCCAAATGCAATAGATAAAGAAAGATTTTTAATTTCAATGAATGATGGTAATTATATATATTTAACAATTAGCAAATTTACTAAAATAAATGATTATTTAAAAATATCAAAAACTTTAGAAAGCAAAAATGGCATTTTATATTTAGATTATGGTAATTATTTTGTGCCTAGTGAATAAATGATTATTAAAAACTAAAAAATGCTTTTTTTTTTACTTTTTTTATAGTATAATATAAGTATTATAGAGGAGGGATATGATGAAAAAGATATTTTCATCTGTAGATATTGGTTCTAATTCTATTAAGATAGTTGTAACAGAGCTATTTAATGATGAACTTTATGTTTTAGCTTCTGTCAATTATCCCTCTATAGGAATTAAAAATGGAGTAGTAGTAAAAGAAGAAGAGTTTACTATGTCTTTAAAAAAAGCATTTGAAGAAGTAAATAATTCTTTAGGAGTAACTATTGATAAAGTTATAATAAATGTTCCAATGTATAATGCAGAATATACAAAGGTAACTGGTTCTACTACAATAACAAATGAAGATAAAATAATAACTGGTAATGATATGGTAAATGCTCTTCAAGGTTCTATATATAATAAAATAGATAAGACAAGAGAACTTGTAACTATAATACCTATAAAATACAATATAGATAGTACAAGACAAGATATAGTAAAGCCTAGAGGGCTTAGATCTAATACATTATCAGTAACTGCAATGTGTATAACAGTTCCAAAAAAGAATATATATAAAATAATTTCTATATTTCATAGTATAGGAATAGAAGTGATTGATATACTATTTGGTTCAATTGGTGATTATTATGAATTTAAATCACAAGAAACAGATAAGTCAGTAACTGGTGTTATAAATATTGGAAAAGATAAAACTGAAGTTTCAGTATTTAACAAAGGAATTATAAATGCATCAGATACAATACTTATAGGTGATGGCCAAATAGATAGTGAAATAGCATATGTTTATAATATAAAAAAGAGTCAAGCTAAGAAAATAAAGGAAACTTTTGCATTAGGACATAAAGATTTTGCATCTACATCAGACATATATGAAGTAAACAATAAGTCAGATATTAAAACAAAAATTAACCAATATGAGGTGAGTGAACTTACTTCATCTAGAATAAAAGAAATATTAGAAAATGCTAAAAAAGACTTAAATCACTTAACAAAAAAGGAAATAAGTTATATAATAATAACTGGAGGAATAACTAATATTCCAGGTTTCGATATTTTATGTAAAGAAGTATTAGGTAATAATGTGATTATAACTGGTATAAAACAAATAGGTATAAGAAATAATTGCTATTCACAGAGTATTGGAATGATAAAGTATTTTATAAACAAATTAAGTATAAGAGGAAAAGATTATACAATGTTTAGTGAAGACAAACAAATAGAATTAGTGGAAACAAGAAAAAATAATAGTTTAAGTAATTCACATTCAATATTTGATAGATTATTTGGATTATTTGATAATAGGGAGGATTAATTATGGCATTAGAAGTAGATCAATTAGCAAAAATTAAAGTAATAGGTGTAGGTGGCGGCGGAAATAACGCTGTTAATCGAATGATAGAATATGGTATACAAGGTGTTGAATTTATAGTTGCAAATACTGATCTTCAAGTACTTAATAGTTCAAAAGCAAAAATAAAAATACAATTAGGTAATACAGGACTTGGAGCTGGAGCTGATCCAGAAGTAGGTAGAGAAGCAGCTGTAGAAAGTAAAGAAGCAATAACTGAAGTATTAAAAGGTGCTGACATGGTATTTGTAACATGTGGTATGGGCGGAGGTACTGGAACTGGTGCTGCTCCAATAATTGCAGAAATAGCTCAAGATTTAGGTGCATTAACTGTTGGTATTGTTACTAAACCATTCTCATTTGAAGGAAGAAAAAGAGCAGAGCATGCAGCCGCAGGTTTAGAAGAATTAAAACAACATGTTGATACTTTAATCGTTATACCAAATGATAGATTAAGAGATATTATTGATAAAACAACTCCTATGCTTGATGCATTCCAAGAAGTTGATAATGTACTAAGACTTGGTGTTCAATCTATATCTGACTTAATTGCAATAACAGGACTTGTAAACTTAGACTTTGCCGATGTTAAAACAGTTATGGAGAAAAAAGGAGATGCACTTATTGGTATAGGTGCTGCAGCAGGAGATAATAGAGCAGTAGAAGCAGCTAAACAATCAGTAAGTAGTCCACTTCTTGAGAAAGATATAAGAGGAGCAACAGACGCTATAATTAATATAACTGGTGGTACAAATCTTAGCTTATTTGAAGTAGAAGATGCAGTACAAGTTATAAGAGAAGCAGCAGGTACAGATATTAATACAATATTTGGTGCTGTAATAAATGAAACTTTAAATGATGAAATAGTAGTTACAGTAATAGCTACAGGATTTGATAAAGTTGGAGATCCATATATGGAATCACCTAAGATGACTACTCAAGTAATTGATATGATTGATGATGACGATGATGATTCATCAGATGACGATATGTATGATATTCCAGAATTTTTAAGAAATAGAAGAAGCTTATAATCATATTATATAAGGATAGGAGGGCTAGGAATGCTATAATAAACATTTAAAGAAAAGGCATAACCAAAATGGTTATGTCTTTATTTTATATTTTTTTAATATTACAAAAAATGAATTATTGTAGAAGATTTAGTTTGAAAGTAAAAAAATAGATATAACAAATAAGTAAAATAG
>CAKPCA010000036.1 GCA_934141145.1 uncultured Bacilli bacterium | reverse complement strand
AAGAAGGAGTTAGAAACTATGCCAAAAGATAAGATAGTAGATAAATATATAACAAAAGTAACAATAGTAAATAATGACCCAGAGTTTATGAGTTATATGAGTGAAGAAGAAGATAAAAGAAAGATACAAAATAGTTTATATAATGAGGCAAAAGAAGATGGCATAAAAGAAGGAATAAAAGAAGGAATAAAGGAAGGCATAGAACAAGGATCAAATAATAAATCAATAGAAATAGCAAGAAATATGTTGAATAAAAATATGAAGACAGAAGAAATATCAGAATTAACTGGTCTTTCTATAGAAGAAATAAATAAATTAGGCAATAATAAAAATTAATAATATATTTAAGTTATCAATTATGATAACTTTTTTTGTATTTTTTTAAAAAAAGTGTTATAATATCTTTCAATTTCAGGGGGAAAAATTTATGAAAAAAATATTTAATACATTAATATGTGCAATACTAGTAGTAGTTTTATGTTTACTTGCAGCAAAAATAATTAATATGCATAATAATCCAAGATATCTAAATGATGGGTATGAAGAATATTATAGAAAAGAAGTAAAAGATGATAAGATTCCAGAATTAACAGAAAAAGATAATACTAAGGATGATTCGGAGAATAGTAATAATACTTCTTCTAAAATAACAGAAAATGTTCAAAATAATACCATAACTAAAAAAAATGAAAATAAATCTAAGACAAATAATAATATTAAATCAGAAGAAATTAAAACTGTAACTGATGATAAGAAACAAGAAACAGTAGTATCAAATGATAAAAATGATAATAGCAAAGAAAATAATAATATAGATACAGTAAAAAAAGAAGAACCAAAGGTATGTAGTATAAATGAAGAACTAGATAAAGAAACAAATACATGTGTATGTAAAGAAGGTTATGAAAAAGATAGTAATGGAACATGCATAAAAAAAGAAGAACCAAAGGTATGTAGTACAAATGAAGAACTAGATAAAGAAACAAATACATGTGTATGTAAAGAAGGTTATGAAAAAGGTAGCAATGGAACATGCATAAATAAAGAAGAACCAAAGGTATGTAGTACAAATGAAGAACTAGATAAAGAAACAAATATATGTATCTGCAAAGAAGGTTATGAAAAAGGTAGTAATGGAACATGCGTAAAAAAAGAGGCTCCAGCAGTAACAAAAAATAATTTAGTAAGTTATAATGGATGGTTAAAAATAAAGGATAACACATTAGTAAATGAAAAAAATGAAAAAATACAATTAAAAGGAATGAGTACACATGGACTTCAGTGGTATGGAGAATATGCAAATGAAGAAACAATAAAAGACTTAAAAGAAATGGGAAGTAATTTGATAAGAATAGCAATGTACACAGAAGAAAATGGATATATAAGTAATAGAAATATAAAAGAGAAAGTAGAAAAAATAGTAGAAATAGCAAAAAAAGAAGATATGTATGTAATAATAGACTGGCATATATTAAGTGATGGAGATCCATTAATACATAAAGAAGAAGCAAAAGAATTCTTTAGAGAAATGAGTTTAAAATATAAAGATTATCCAAATGTAATATATGAAATATGTAATGAACCAAATGGAAATGTAACATGGGAAAATAATATAAAACCATATGCAGAAGAAGTAATAAAAGTAATAAGAGAAAATAGTAAGAAATCAATAATAATAGTAGGAACACCAACATGGAGTCAAGAAGTAGATAAACCTGCCAATAATAAAATAAATGATGAATTAGTAATGTATGCTTTGCATTTTTATTCAGGAACACATACAGAATGGTTAAGAGAAAGAGCAAAAGAAGCACTAAAAGAAATACCAATATTTGTAAGTGAATGGGGAGTAAGTGATGCAAGTGGTAATGGAGGAGTATATAAAGAAGAAACTCTAAAATGGTTAAATTTTATGAAAGAAAATAATATAAGCTGGGCAAATTGGTCATTATCAAATAAGAATGAAAGTAGTGCAATGTTAATAACAGGTGCTCCATCAAATAAAATATCAGAAGAATATTTATCAGAAAGTGGAAAAATAATAAAAGAAGCATTAAAAGATTAAGTGATTATTCACTTAATTTTTTTGTTATGTTATAATAAATAATAGGTGAAGAAAATGGATAATTTATATTTAATTTATGGAATTGAAGATTATATTATAGATGAAGCAATAAAGAAGATAATAACTGATAATAACATAATAGATGACAATATAATAAAGTACAATTTAGATGAAGTAAATGTTTCACTAGCGCTTGAAGAAGCATCTACGGTAAGTATGTTTGATAGTAAAAAATTAGTTATTTGTGAAGGATGTACATTTTTAACTGGTGAAAATAAAAAGGAAATAAATCATGACATAGATTCACTTATAAAATATATAAACAATCCATTTACGGATGTATTTTTAGTATTTGTTGTAAGAAAAGAAAAATTAGATGATAGAAAGAAAATAGTAAAAGAATTAAAGAAAAATTCTACTGTAATAGAAGCACAAAAAAAAGAAAATTATAATCTTAATAATTATATAATTGATTATGTAAATAAAAATGGATACAATATGTCTAAAAATGCGTGCATAAAATTGATTGAAAGAGCAGGAAGTAATTTATCTAATTTAATAAGTGAATGTGATAAGATATTTTTATATAAAGATGATGAAAAAAACATAACTGAAGAAGATATAGAAAATCTAGTATTTAAAAATATAGAAGATAATATATTTGAATTAACAAATGCTGTAATGAATAAAGATAAAAAGAAAATAATTAATATTTATAAAGATTTAATATTAATGGGAGAAGAAGAAATAAAATTAATTGTTATGCTTGCAAATCAATTTAGAATGATATTGCAAGTAAAACTAATGGTAAAAAATGGTTATAAAGAAAGAGATATGGCAACAATAATAAGAGAACATCCATATAGGGTAAAACTTGCTATGCAGTCTAATTTTAAAATTAATGAACTTGAAAATTATTTGATAAAATTAGAAGAATTAGATTACTCAATTAAATCTGGAAAATTAGATAAGTCATTTGGTTTTGAGATGTTTTTACTTAATATATAAAAAGAGATTAATCACATATAATAATGTTTTTAATCTCTTCTTTTATTAATGATTCATCATATATAGATGTAACTTTAAGTTCATATTCTAAATCTTTATTAAAGTTTGTATATATAGGAATAGTACATTCTTTTTTTATTTTACTTAGGTAATTCTTACCATTTTTATTAAATCCAAGTACTCTTATATAATTAATTTCTTTATTTTTTTCTTTATCTTCTTTAGTAAATCCAACTAGTATATTTAAAAGTATTCTCTTAATCTTACTATATGTATATCTTTTAGATTTTATATTCATTATAAGTTCATCATAAGAATTAGATTCATATATTACTTTTTTTATTCTGTTTTCAATTCCTTCATTAACATCATTATATTTATTTAAGTCATTAATTTCACTCATAATTTTATATTTAAGTAGTGGATAATAATCTTCAATAAAATATTTTTTTTCTTTTAAACATTTATATGTATCTTTTGGTACATATTTCTTAATATTTTTTTTATTTATGTTTTCTCTAATACTTGTTGCACTCGTAATATACTTTATTAGAGTTTTATCATTATAATTATTAGTTCTTTTAATAGTTATTGGTATAATCTTACTATTTAATTTTTTTAATGCCTTAACATATGATATTCCAAGTAAATCATTAGAGTTATCACTTAAATTAATATTAAAATCTTTTAATGCTTTAGATAAAGCAGTAGGATAGTTAATACCGTTATCAAGTAATTCTTTTACTTTTTCTTGATATTTTTTATCATCTTCAATATTTACAATATTTTTTATGTAATCTATATTATCTGATTCGCTACCAAATATAAGATAGTCTACTTTTAAATAATTAAGTACAGAGCACGCTCCAAAAGCAAATGTATCCGCAGATTGATTAGTAAAAGTAAAAGGAAGTTCTACAACTAAATCAATATTATGATTAAGTGCTATTTTTGTTTTATTCCATTTATTTATAATTGATGCATCTCCTCTTTGAGTAAAATTACCACTCATAACAAGAATGATAACTGAATCAGGAAACATCTCTTTTATTTTGTTTATATGATAAATATGACCATTGTGAAATGGATTATATTCGCAGATAATTCCTATACTTTTCATACACTTTCTCCTTTTTTCTTATTTTATCATTTATAGTAGTTATAAGCAAGGCAAGTTTTAACTAATCTTTTAAATTGACATTATTGATATTCATGGTATAATATATTCTTAATTTTGGAGGGGTTATATGAATAATTTTTGTATTAAAGAAATGTCAATTACTAGAGAAAAACAAATAGAACAACTAAAACAAGAAAAAAAGAAACTTGAAACAAAGCGTAAGGAAAAATGGAACAAAAAATATGAACTAGCCAAGAAATATTATGAACATCATGGAAATTTAGAAGTGCCATTTAATTTTAAAACAACAAATGGATATGAATATGATGAAAATGGAATTAAATTAGGATTTTGGATATATACTCAAAGAAGTGCATATAACGGGCAAGGAGCACATAGGATAACAGAAGAACAAATAAATCTATTAGAAAAAATAGGAATGAGATTTAAAATAAGAAACAATGAAGAAGAATGGAATAAAAAGTATGAATTATCCAAAAAATATTATGAACATCATGGAAATTTAGAAGTGCCACGAGAATTTAAAACAACAAATGGATATGAATATGATGAAAATGGAATTAAATTAGGACGTTGGATATATATTCAAAAAAGTGCATATAATGGACAAGGAAAATATAAGATAACAGAAGACCAAATAAAATTATTAAGTCAAATAGGAATGAGATTTGAGACAAATAAATGGGAAGAAACATGGAACAAAAAATATAAACTAGCCAAGAAATATTATGAACATCATGGAAATTTAGAAGTACCATCTAATTTTAAAACAACAAATGGATATGAA
>CAKPCA010000035.1 GCA_934141145.1 uncultured Bacilli bacterium | reverse complement strand
ATTAACAACTGAATCATATTCAAATACATCATTTAAAATATGCATTATTGCTTCTTCAATTTTATTTTCTTTAATATGATTTTTACAATCTTCGCATCTATAATAGAAATACCATTTATTGTTTTTTATTTTATGTGTTGCTCCACCTGCAAGTATTCTTCCACATTTTGGACACTTTAGTTTTTGTAAGAAAATATAAGTTTGAGTTCTCATATAATTCCTAGAATTCTTTTTCTTTTGTACTTGGCAATTTTCCCATAGCTCTTTATTTACTAATGGTTCAACTACATTTTCATAATAAACTGAATTACTACTTCTTTTACCTGATACATAATCTCCTTTATAAATCTCATTAGATATTATTTTCAAAATAGTTGTATCTCTCCAATTTGTTTTACCTAATACTTTTTCTTCATTGTAGATTTTTGCTATTTTAACATAAGTATAACCTTCAAAATATAAATTAAATATTCGTACAATAATATCTTTAGTAAGTGAATCTGGTACTAATAATTTATCTACATGTTTATAACCTAGTGGTGCTCTTGCTGGAATATGTCCTGCTTTAATTGCTCCAGATAATCCAACTTTTGTTCTCTCACTAGTTCTTTCTATTTCTTGTTGAGATACGCTCATTAATATTCTAGAAATCATTTTTCCATTCGCATTAGTAGTATTAATATCATCATTAGCACAATCTAAATAAGCATTATTTTCTTCTAAAAACTTAATAATATTTTCCCAGTCATAAACACTTCTCGTTAATCTATCTAGTTTTAAAACTACAATAGTATTACATTTTTTGCCTTTAATATCTTGTAATAGTTTTTCAAATGCAGGTCTTTTATTACCAGTTTTAACACTTATTCCGGCATCTTTATAAACCTTATATATTTCATAACCTTTATACTCACACATTGCTCTTAATCTTTTTTCTTGTTCTGGTAAACTAAATCCTTCTCGTGCTTGATCTTCAGTACTAACTCTAATATAAAGTCCTGCTATTTTCTTTTCTTCATTCATTTGCTTCAACTCCTTTTACTAAAAAAGAGGAGATAGTAGTATCTAATAAAGTCTAAATACTACTGACTCCTCAATATAATTCATATTATATAATTTTATTTTATTTTTACTTTTTATCATCGGTGTACCTCCATTTCTAGAGAATACTTCTTTCATTGGTTTTATATAATATACTTAAAACATTGATTTGTAAATTTCCTATAGAGGGAATAATAGTATTTAGATAGTTTTTAAATAAGTTTCTAATTCAGATAATTTAATCTTATTAGACAAGTTTTCAATGAATATATCATTAGAATAATTAAAAGCTAGAAAGGTTATATCATTAATAATTATTCTATGTGGTTCTAAATAAGTAAGATTAGTTTTATCTATTGTTCTTAAATTACCATTAATAATAATTGGTTTAACTCTACAAAACTCACAAATAAATTCTAATCTCTTTCTTAATGATTCTTCCATTCTAACTTCTTGCTTGATAACATTTACCATTTTAATCAATCCTTTCTTTGAAAGACTTTTTTCTAAACAAGAAAAAAATCAATCCTAATTTAGAATTGATTGTCTATTTATTCTCGATACTTATAAAAGTTCGAGCAGATTTCCCTATGGTGCGAACGAAGAAGTGGTTTACAACTCTTTCGCATAAAGACGATTGATTTATATCAATCATTAACATAATTATATACCATTTTTATAAATAATTCTATAAATTATTCTTTATATACAAATTATTTTTCAAATTTTTCTATTTTTTTAATATTTAAACCTGTCACTAATATTGACAATGTAAGTAATATCATAATTATATTTAAAACAATTTGATTTCCACTTATACCAGCTAATAAGAGCATTAAATATCCTACTATTCTACCACAATTTAATATTCCTTCTCTAATAGCAAAAAATTCACTCTGATTATTTTTATCTACAATAGAACTATCTGATATATTAAATAATCTTATTTCTCTTGTTAATGTAAGTAATGATGTAAAAATAACATAACAAACATTATAAATTATAACAGTAATATTATTTTTATAAATAAGTAATAATAAAACCGATAAAACAGGAACAATACTTGATATATTTATAATTTTTTTATCATCTTTGTATTTATAAAATTTTCCATATAAATGAACACACAATATTGATAGTAATGTTGTAATTGATGTAATTATTCCAAGATTTAAATTTGTTTTAAATGAATTAAATATTAATATTGTCATTAATACTTCTAAAGCTCCATCACTTACATTCATACCAATAAAAAATTCTACGATAGACATTTTTCTTATTTGTTCATTGTTTTTTTAACTTCTTCCATGTGTTTTTTAAATTAAAACTTGATAGATTGTTATCTTTTTCTGGTGTTAGCAAAAATGAAAGAACTATTTGAATCATAGATATAAATAAAATAATGATTGCAGTTAATTCATAATTAGTAGCAGTTATTATTGAGCCCAACAATATAGGACATAATACACCAATAATTGATGTAACTATTTTAGATTTTACTGTATATTCAGTTCTATAATCATTATCAATTTTATTAATTACAAATAAATTATATGGAAACCAATATACACTAGATGATATGCCATATAAAATTGATACTAATGCTAAATGATTTATTATATTTTCTTTTAAAATAATAATTGCTAAAATATAAAAGAAATTTAATATTACACCAATTCTAAACATTCCTATTCTAAATTTATTCTTTATTATACTTGCTACTATAAAGCTACCAATAGCAAGTAGTATATATGAAAATATATAATATATAGATAAATCAACAATACTTTCTTGTGAAGTTTTAATAAAATAAGCAGTTAAAAATGGTCCTAAAAATAATACCATAATTTTTTTCATTGCATTTATTGCAATAATTATATTTCCTTCTAATTTTTTATTTTTCATGACTACCACCTATATTATTTCATCTATTAAATTAGAAACACTTTCATATTCCTTTATAGCCACTTGCTTTAATTCATTAACTGATTCTCTCATTGCATATCCATTAAAATCTTTAATCATTTCTATATCACTATAACCATCACCAATTGTATAGACATTTTCCTGTAATAGATTTAATCTGTCTATCAATAAATTTATAGCCTTTGATTTGTTTGTTTTATTTGAAATTATTTCTAATGAATTTTCAGTAACATAATAAGAATTAACATCGTTAGAATACTTATTATTTATTATTTCATTAATAGTCATTGCCTCTTCTTTAGTATTATATTTAACATTTATCTTTGTTAAATAACTATGTTCAAAATCAACTCTACTTTCTAACTTACTACAACAAAAACTTTTTATTGATTTTTCTAATTGCAAATCATCTTTAATATTATTTATAACACCATCATTTATAGAAAAATTTGCAAAAATGTTATTATTTTTATCTAGTATTGTTGCCCCATGATTAATAATTACATAATCATAATCAAAATTATACATATTGACTTTATTATGAAAATCAAAATAGCTTCTACCTGTTGCAATAACAAATATATTGCCTTCTTTTCTAAAACTATCTACTGCTTTTTTATTGATTTCTATATCTTCATCATTTAAATAAAATGTTTGATCATAATCACTAACTAAAATCTTTTTATTTGTATTCACTATATACACAACCTTTCTTGTTGAATAATTTAAAGTTTAACTTATAATTATTATATCAGAATTTTCTACATATTGATATGAAACCAGAAAAAAATTAGACATTAAATCTAATTTCATCTATCTTTCAAAATCAGGCCTGTAATTACCTGTTTTAGCACTTATTCCTCGTTCTTCATATACATCATATACTTCATAACCTTTATACTCGCACATAGTTCTTAATCTTTTTTCTTGTTCTGGTAAACTAAATCCTTCACGAGCTTGATCTTCAGTAGATACACGAATATAAAGTCCTGCAATTTTCTTTTCATCTTTCATTAATACTTTAACTCCTTTTACTAAAAAAGAGGAGACAGCAGTACTTAAATAAATCTAAATACTACTGACTCCTCATTAAATTCAATATTATAATTTTTCGATATCTTGTGTTTATATTTCATAGATGTACCTCCATTTCTAGAGCATACCTCTTCATTGGTTATTTATAATATCACTTTTTTAAGATTTGTCAATTCCCTGATTATGGTATAATATTTATTGTGAGAGGAGAGATTAAGTATGGATTGGAAAATGCAATTGGGTATTTCAATAATCGTTCCTATTATAAGTTCTTTCTTAACTTATTTAGCAGCAGTTAAAAAATCAAAAAATGAAGTTGAGGCAATAAAGATTTCGGCTGATAATGAAATTCAAAAAATAAGAGAAGAATCTGATAAAGAATTGAAAAGAATTCAAAAAGAAACAGATGAGCAAATCAGATTAAAAATTGCTGAAAGTAATTTATCATCTAAATCTAATGAAGAACAATTAAAAAATGCTGCTGCTTCTAAATTTTTAGATGAATTTATGAAAAACCCACAAAAATCTGCTGAAAACTTAAAGGCTATGCAAAATATAGCAAAAATGTTTCAAGACAATAAATAATTAAACCATAAACAAGTTGTATTTACTAACGACTTGTTTTTATATACTGTTCTAGTTCTGAAAGTTTTATCTTTTTACCGAGATTATGAACATATATTTCATTTGAATAATTAAATGCTAGATAGAGTTTATTCTTGATAATAATTCTATGTGGTTCAATATAAGTTAAATTAGTATGTTCTATCTTTCTAATACTACCATTTTCTATTGAAAAAGTAGTATTACAAAAATCACATATAACATTTAATCTAGAAACTAAAGATTCATCAATCTCAATTTCTTCTTTAATTATATTTATCATAGACACCAACCTTTCTATGATTTTTTCTTATAAAACAAAAAAATCAATCATTTCTGATTGATATCTATCTAAAAGTTCGAATAGTTCGAACAGATTCGTCAATGGTGTCAGTAAGGAGCAGGTCTAACAACTCCTAGGCAAAAAGATGATAGTAAGTAATAAACTTACTTACTAACTAACTACATTATACACATTAACAAAACAAAAAGAAAGTATTTTATCCTACTTTCTTGTTTTCTTTAA
>CAKPCA010000034.1 GCA_934141145.1 uncultured Bacilli bacterium | reverse complement strand
TTTCTGGAAAGATATTATATCATTTACTGACATTTTCAAAAAACTAACTATACTGACATTATCATAAAATTATTACACATTTATAAATTATAACTAATTACAATATTTTAAATATAATTATCAAATTTTACAATTTGAGTACCTAAATGGGTACCTAAAACCTACAATACTATTATTAATTCTTAATAGAAACGAAAGGATAAATATTATGAATATAAATTATACAAAATGTGGTGATTATTTATTACCAAGTTTAAAACTTACTGAAAAAGAAAATAAACCTTTAAATAAATATGGATTATTAAGATTAGAATACTTAAAAAGTAATAAGAAAGCATTATATCAAGAATTACTTATGAAAGACAAATTAAATGAACATCTTTTTTCGGTCAGTATAATTGCTGAAGATAGAATTAATAACATAGTTAATAACTTAATAGAATTAGATTCATCAATTACGGAAAAATTGAAATCTGAAAATCAATTACTATGGATTCAAAAAATGAATAATTGTAAAAACATTGCTGAAGAAATTGTTTTAAAGGAAATTATTTATGGAGATGAAATATGATTAAAGGTAAAGAAGATATTACAGATAAAGAATTTGAAGAAGTATTATTACCATTCTATAACAACTATAATGAATATCTTATTAAATTTGTAATACCAGAGGCTGTAGCATTTTATTTAGCAAATGGATATAGTAGAAATTGTTTATCAGATTGTCCATTAATTAATCATATCAACGCAGCATTTGATATATTTAATGTTAGATGTAATGTTGATGAATTAATACCTGAAATAGAATTAATTTTAAGAATAAAATATAATCTTAAAATCATTAAAAATAATCCATTAAAATTAATGAAAGTTATGTAAAGAAAAGCACTACCTAAATCAAGATAGTGCTTTAAATTTATATTTTGGAGTAATACTTTTGTCTAGCCAGCACTGAATTTGTACTCCCGCCAAATTCTATTATGGGAAACCCCATACCCTTTATGTATTGTTTATTTGATTAATTCTGTCATAGTCAGTTGATAATAATTCAAATTGACCATTATAATCTTTTTTAATAAATTTTATTATAGCTTTACAACTTTCAATATAGTGATTGTCTTCAAAATGTTCACCATCATGTACTTCATCTATTGTAGCATGAGAACCTTTATTAACTATTTTCATTAGAGATTGTAATGCAACTTTTGAAATATCATAATCAGAAATATTATTGGATATATTATCAATTATTTTATTTAAATAATATTTAGAAGACGTAGATTCATTATCGTTAATTGGATATTCAAATCTAGAAATTGTTTCTAATACATATCTACAGTAATTATGAATATACAGTTTTTGTTTTTTATCAATTGTATTCGTCTTGTATATTTTAAATATTTCTTTCAATTTTTCTAGATATATTGAGTCAAGATTTTCGTTATCAATAATTATTTTAGTTTTACCATTAACTTCAGTTAAATTAAGATATGTTGCTGTTTTTTTATAATCAAACTTAAATAAATTCATGAACAAAGTATTATGAGAAGATATTATAAACTGAGAATTAGGATTTTCTTCTATTATATTATTTATATAATTATATATTCCATATAAATTTGGATAATCAACTGATGATATGGGATCATCAATCAAAATTATATTTTTGTCATTTTCCGAATAATATAATTCTAACTCTGCAATAAATAGAGAAAATGCAATAATACTTTTCTCACCATTACTCAACAACTTATCTACGCAAAAACTAACTTTTTCTCCATTTAAACATAAATCGAATTCTTCATCTACTCTATAATTACTAATGTTAAAATCATCTAAAATGTCATTCATTTTTTTCAATAAAATATTTTTTTCTCTAAGTTCTTTTTCATATTCTTCTTTCAAAGGTTTTAATTCTTCAATAATTTGTTTTATTTTATTTTCAGAGTCAATTAATTGTTTTATATCATCTTTCATTGATTCATAAGTTAAATAAATAGCAACATTTTGAAAATAGTCATTATTTCTTCGAATTTTATCACTTGTTGAACTATCAACTTTTTTATTAATATCATTAATATTTTTTGTTAAATCACTATATAATTTTTGAATATCATTCAATTCTGTAACATTAACATTATCTATAGATTTACTACTATCAACGAATAAGTAATTATCTAAACTTTTTTGTTTTAGTATATTTATTATTTTATCTAAATATAAATTCAGCTTATTTTCTAAAGAGTTAATCTGATTATATAAATTACTTTTGAAAATACTATCTAAATATTGTGCATTAGTTTTTACTAACTCAAAAGAATGTTTTGAATTATTTTTATAATTACTAAATTTATTTATTTCGCTAGTTAGATATGTTTTCATCTTATTAATTCTACTATCAACATAATCTTTATACATATTAACTAATTCATTTCCTTTTATATCAGACCCACAAAATGGACATCTATCATTAGTAATATGGCTAACACCATCTAATTTCCATTTTCTGAGTTCTTCACTTAAATTGTCTAAAATTTCACGAGCCGCTTTTGTCTTTGTCTCATCTTCGTTAAAAGTCAATGATTTATTAACGTTAATAATATCTTGTTCTATAGAAGGGAGATCTAAGAAAACAATGTTTAAATGTATTTTGTTACTATCATTTAAATCTTTAAGACTTTGTATATATTTAATATGTTCTAACCTTTTTTTATTTAAATCATCTATAACTTCTTTTTCTTGTGGATTTATTGATTTTAATTTTTCTATTGTAAACATTGAATAATTTTTATTATTATCTTTAGTAGAAGTATCTTTTTTTAGGTTTTCAATATTATCCTTTATTTGTTTATTTATTTTTTCTTCAAGTTCTTCTTTGCGTTTTTGTTCTATTTTACCAATTTTTATTTTATCTAAATATTTAGTTTTTGACTGTAATTCTACACCATAATTTAGATTTTTTTCTTGAAATTTGTTATTTTTAAAGTCTTCTTGATATGTAATTTTTAAGTCAATATATTCTTGATTAAAAACTGGTATCTTAATTGGATTTATAATTCCATTCCCTGTAAAAATATTAGATGTACTATTATCAAAATTAATTTTTACATTTAAATCTTTTATAGCACTTTTTGTCTTTAATTGTAATAAATCATCAATGTATTCTTTTCCCTCTATATATTTATTATTAGTATAAAAAAGTTTTGAAATAGAACTTTTTCCGCTACCATTTTTACCATAAATGAATATACAATTTGTCTTTTTATCACTTGGAATTTTTATTTCTTGAGAATCAATAAATTTTGTAAATGAACTTTCAATATTAATACTTGCTATCTTCATATTTTACCTCTTAAATCTTAAACTTTTAATTTATAGGCATATTTCAGCCATTTTTATATATAATATTAAAGACATAGTTATTGACAAATATTAATTTATTTGCTATATTAATTATGTCAAAAGCAATTTATTTGCTTGGGGTTCGTGGTATCGCGGACGGTAAGAACTGGTTTATCCAGTTCTTATTTTTTGTCTGGAGGGAATATTTTTATTCCCTTATTTTTATAATTTGGATACCCATCAATCTTATCTTCAAACGTTAAAAATGCTTTATCTTTTGAATTTCTTTTTACATATTTATGAATTAGATAAGAAAATAAATCTGTTATCTCAAGTCCAACATAAGTAGAACTATATTCTTCATTCCATTTAGGATTAAAGTATACTCCATCAATTTTCGTTTGCAATTCTTTTGAACTTATTTTTTTAGTACCTGTTTTATTAATAACTTTACTAATGTGTTCTAATAATTCTTTATCCTCTTCTTTTCCTCTAGCCTCAAGCATTATTACTCCTTTTTTATTATTATCAGTTGCATAAATATATCTTTCTAACAAAAAATCAAATGCCACGTTATAAACATTATGCGTATACCCTTTTTTTAAATATTCATACAAATTAATACTAATTGAAATTATTTTACATTTAATATTCTTCATTGAATCAGCCAAATCTACCATAAACTCATCATAATTTATAACACTATCATTAAAGCAATTATCATGTTTTCTTATATCTCTTGAATGAAAACATACAGCTCTATCTTGTTTCAATTTAGTGTCATAAAACATTCCATTTTTCCAATATTTATTTTTTAATAACTTTATTACTTTTTTCGAGTCCATATATTCTTTCTTAGTAAAAATACACCCAGTAATGGTAAAGTACTTATCATCTTCTGACACCTCTTTATCATTAGATATTTGCTTTAATACATAAGTTAAATTACTACTGCTACCATTTTCATCAATACACATAACATAATCTATATCTTTTTTCATTAATAAAATTTTAGTAGGCTTTTCACTCCATTTTGACATATCTTACACCTCATTTCAATTACTATTAACTCTTTTCAGTTAATAATTGGTACATTTTCATCAGTTCAGCTACACATTCTGATTCAGTCATAATTTTCCAATTAAATCCATACGCTTCCATTACAGCAACATCGTTTGCTTGATGAGCTTTTCTTAATTCCACGGGCATGGTTAATTCATCATATAGATCAGCAAGGGAACTATTTGGATATTTTGCTCTAGCATCTAATATCATTTGTGCTGTTTGTTCAATTTTATCTCTTTGTTGAGATGTTGGATTAGGTAATGGAAAATTATTATAGACAATATCTTTTGAATATCTATAGTCGCTTTTTAGTCTACCACAAACAGTTCTTGTCCAAGACATATGTACATTTGATGTTAAAATTCCAAAATCATATAAATCAGCATTAGGAATAATCAATGTACCCATTACTGGAATAGTTTTATCGTCCAAGAATCCGATTGGTATATATCTTCTTCTTTCTGATGAAACACAAGGTATTATTAAATAACTTTTTGGATTAATTTGTTCTCTAAATAATGTTGGAGTGTTTGCTAACTTTAATGATTCCTCAGTATTTGCCTTTATTCTATCTTCTCTACATTTATTTACTCTTTCTAATACTAAAGGCATACTTCTCAACTCACTAGGTTCACTTCCAACTAACCATAAACAATATCTTTCTTTATTATTAATAAATTCTTGAGCCCCGACCATCCTCTTTATCCATTTTTTTGATTGTGGACATTTTGATATAAAATCAGTATATTCATTCTTTTCAATTTTTAAATTATTGTAATCACAAGGCTTATTAGGAGCAATCATCTTTTTTCTTAAATCAAATGGCTTATTTCTGCTTTCAATAAAAACATTAGGTGCAGATACTAAATAAGGATTAATATTATTAGTTTTTAATACTTTACCGTTATCAAATATAATTTTTTTATCTACAAGATTTTTACAACTAAAACCAATTATTACACAATGAACATGTGCTTTTAGGCTTGCTTCACTATCCCATCTAAATGTACGATGAGCAAAATTTATAGTAATTCCCATTTCTATAATAGGTTTCCATATAATTCCAGTTTGCTCTCCTTGAGTTATCGAATTAGTGGAAACAAACGCACATTTAATTTCAGTTTCTAAAATATATTTAGACGCTAAATAAAACCAGCATGTAACATAATCTAGTGTTCTATATTTAATTTTAGAATTATTTTCAAAAACATAATCCATATCAAACTTTTGCTCTTTATCTGAATATTTAGAACCAACAAAAGGTGGATTACCCATTATATAACTGCATTTATTATTTGAAATAACATCGTTCCAATTTATTCTTAAAGCATTTTCCTCAACTATATTATCATAAGTTTCTAATGGTAAAAAATCACTTATATTTGTAAAACTAGATATTATCTTTTTAGTTTCAGTCCACATTTGAGCTTCTGCAATCCAAAGTGCAGTTTTAGCAACTTTAACAGCAAAATCATTTACCTCTAT
>CAKPCA010000033.1 GCA_934141145.1 uncultured Bacilli bacterium | reverse complement strand
AGGAGTAATGATAATATACTAGTCAGAATTAAATACAAAATCTCTCTTGTAACTGACTATATATATCATACAAGGATTTATGAAAAAAGAAGAGTTAGAAAAGTTAATTAGTACATTAAAAATTGAAAAAGGTGAATATTGGATTTTATCAAGTGCTTCACTTGTTTTAAGAGGGATATATGATAGCGCTGCTGATTTAGATCTTGCAGTTACTGAAGAAGGATTAAAACAGTTAAAAGAAAATTATAATTTGGTTCAAAAAGAAAATGGTTGGTATATAGTAAATGATAAAGTAGAATGTGTTCTTGATATCAAGGAACCATATAAAATAGAAAAGTTTGGAGAATATTATCTTCAAGATATTTATGATTATTATAATTTTATTAAAAATAGCAATAGAGAAAAAGATAAAAAAAGAATTCCACTAATAGAAAATTATATTAATACTAGAAAAAAAGACTAATCTAATAGTCTTTTTTATTACTTTAATGTGTTTTTTTGTCCATATAGCATTGTATCTACTTTATCATAGTGCTCACTAAAACATTTAATAATTTCTTCTTTTTTACTTTCATCAATTATGATACCTCTATTTTGAATATCATTCATAAACATAATTACATCATTAATGTTAAGGACATTATGCATATTAATAACTAATTTTTTATTTTCTTCACTATAATTGATAAATTCTTGAAAGTCCTGATCAATATCTATATCTTTTTCTCTTGACCATTTCATAGAAGTATTAAATCTTTCATCATAAAAACTTTCATCCATACTTAATTCTAGATCATACATTGGTGATAAATAAGCAGAATGTTCATTATATAAAATTTCCCAATTATCTAAGTGAAAATCCTTTTGCATAGTTAAATAAGAGAAAATATATCTTCTTATAAGTTCATAAAATATTATATTTACGGTAGATGATGCTTTTAGAGAACTATAATTAATATTACCTTTTGAAACTTTATTGTAAAAGAAATAGTTAAGTGCTTGATATATAACAGGAAGAGAATTGATATTAAAATTAATATCAATATTTTCAAGTTCACTATCATCTTCAACATTATATTTTGTTTCTTTTAAAAATTTATAAACAATATCTTTACCACCAATTGTTTCATATCCGAATTTTCTATAATCTTCACTTATTATTCCATAAATATTTGAATTTTTTTTGTATTTGAAAATTTTTGATTCTATTGCACTTAAACTGCAGTGAGATGCTAATCTTTCATTTAATAATTCTAAATAAAAAGCTATAGGAAGTCCACTATTTTTAGAAATCTTAATAACATAATTATCTGTATCTTTATCTTTACCATGAAATAGACTCAACCAATATCCACTATATTTAGAACCTATTTTATCATTAAATGTTAGTAACTTTGAATTAATTAATTTAATAAAATCTTTATCATTTTCTATTAGATAACTATCTTTATTTTTTATATTTTTACTTATTTGGTTACATAGTTCAATTTTTTGTTCATTTGTCATATTATCAACGCCTTTTCCTCAATATTATAGCAAATAATGACCTTTTGTCAAATAAAGAAATTATTTGATTTATTTAATATTATTTTGTATAATAAGTGCCTATAAGTGGGTGAAAAATATGGACGATATTACTGAATCATTAAAAATTATTGATAATAGGGTAAGTAATATAAATGGATGTAGTACATTTCATTCAAGTTCATTTATATATAAAATGGCAAATGAAGATGTAAGTATATATAAGGATTATTTAAAAAATAGTAAAAGAATATTATCTGTTATATCATCTGGGGATCAAATAATTGAATCAATTACATCAGAAAAGAAAGTAATTGATTGTTTTGATATTAGTAAGTATCCAAAATATTATTTGATGTTAAAACTTTCGGCGATTAAAGCACTAAAAAAAGAAGATTATGCAAAATTATTTATAGAATCACCATTAACAACACTTGATGAATATTATGATGATTTATATTATGAAAATATAAGAAAATATTTAAATGGTATATATAAAGAATATTGGGATGCATTATTTAGTTATACAGATTGGTATGAAATATTTGGTTCAAGATTATTTCAAAGTGATGCAATGCCAAATGATTTTATATATAAATCATTAAGTTATTTAAAAGATGAAAATTATTATAAATTAAGGAAAAATATTGAAAATACTGAATTAAATTTTTATGAAGGTGATATATTTACTCTTGTAAGTAGTTTAAATTCTAAGTATGATTTAGTATATTTATCTAATATTATTGATTATGCAAATAAAAAAGATTATAAAAGTTTATTAAGTAAATTCAATCTAAATGATAATGGAGTAGTTTTATCATATATATTCTCTCATATTAAAAAATATAGTGATTTTCTTGATATGTGTGAAGTAAAAGAAGATTCAAAAGAAGATAGAGGAGTACTAATATATAAATAATTATTGTGGACTATTTTTTAGTTATCACGTGCATCAACTATAGAAAACAAAAATCGTATGATATAATATGATTTGTTGACGAAAAAAATAAATTTAGTAATATTATTTTAATATAAAATTGCATAAATATTGAATTTAACAAGAAAGGAATTTAAGATAATGTCAAAAATATCCAACGTTATACTTATGCTTCAATATTTGGAAAACGGAAGAAAGTATAATATTAAAGAATTATCAGATAAATTAGAAGTATCAGAAAGAATGATTCGAATATATAAAGAAGAACTTGAAAAAGCAGGTATTTATATTGATACTTTGATGGGACCATATGGTGGCTATGTTTTAAATCAAAATATTAAAATACCCATTAGAAAATTTTCCAAATCCGATTATGAATTTTTAAAAAATTTAAAAGTAGATGAAAAAGATAAAGAAAGACTTCAAATTATAGCAGATAAAGTTCATGGAGTATATTTTAATTCTAATAATGAAAAAACAGAGTTAAAAGATGAAATTAAAAATAGTTATAATATATTAACTAGAGCAATTAAAGAAAAAAGAAAAGTCAAAATTAATTATTATTCGTTTACCCATGGAAATCAGGATAGAATTATTAGACCATATGATATGTTTTTATATAATACAGGATGGGGATGTGCAGCTTACTGTGAATTAAAAAATGATTTAAGACATTTTGAGTTAAAAAGGATAAATAAGATAGAATTATTAGATGAAAAATTTTGAGTAGACGAAATATTTCCTCTTTAAGTGTTATTAATTACTTAAGGAGGATTTTTTATGGAAAAGAATATGAAAGAAAATTTTGAAAAAATAGAAAGTAGAGTATTTTATAGTTTATACAATACTGATTTAGAAAGGATTAATTACGAATTATCAAAAATAACAGAACCTACGCTTATTTCTGGTGTTGGTGGTTCAAGTGTAGTTGCAGAATATGCTTCGAAAATATTAAATAAAAAAAATAATATAATAACTAGACGTGTAGAACCAAGAGATTTTAAATATTTGAATTTAATTGGATATAAAAATGTTTTATCTTGTAGTTATTCAGGAAATAATTATGGTGTTGAATTGGCATTTTTAAATGATATGAAACATTATTTGTTAGCCAGTAAAAAAAATGAAACAGAAGGAACAATTAATTTAACATATAGTTGTGATGATAAAGAACATAGTTTTATATCACTTGCATCTACATTAATACCTTGTAGTATTTTACTTAATTATTATATAGGCAATAATAAGGAAATTATAATTGATAGTACCGACTCTTATAATTATAGTTTTGATGTAAATTGTACTGCCTATGAAATATTTTCAGGATTAGAAACTTCAGCAGCAAGTAAATTTTTAGAATCTACTATGGTTGAATCTGGAATAGGGTTACCAATTATACATGATAAGTATTCATATTGTCATGGAAGAAGTACATTAGCAACTACTAACAATAATATAGCTATTTATTTTAATTTAAATACTGAACTAGATAAATTATTAATTAATGAATTACCTAAATATTATAAAGATGTAATTATATTAAATACATGTAATTCAATTATGTCAGAGTATGTACTCTTAATTAAATGTATGTATTTAGCAAAATATATTGCAGAAGAAAAAAATAAAGAGTTATCTGGAGTTGATTATAATCCTATAGTAAGAAAAATATATAATTATAATGGAAATTTGTAATAGTTCAAAATTAAAATATAGATAGATTATTATAAAATTTACTTTTTTTGTGATATAATTATACTTGATATAAATATTGGATAGTAAAGGATGTATAAAATGAGAATAATATTGGCTTCAAGCTCAAAACAAAGACAAGATATATTTGATATGATAGGACTAGAGTATGATATTATTACTAGTGATGTACCAGAAAAAAGTAATCAAATATTACCAGATAAATACGTTGAAGAACTCTCATTAAATAAAGCTAAATCAGTTAGAAAAAAGATTGATGGTAAAGCAATAATTATTTCTGCAGATACTATTATATATTGTAATAATAAAATATATGAAAAACCTAAAAGTAAAGAAGATGCATATTTAAATTTAAAAAAATTATCAAATAATAAATGCATGGCATATACAGGAATAACATTGATTGATTTATATAAAGAAAGAATTATATGTTCAAGTTCTAAGGTTGATATTTATTTTAATAAAATAACAGATGAAGAAATAAAATGGTATGTAAATAATGAAGAAAAAATATTTAAATGTTGTGGATTTGTTCCATTAGGCAAGGCATCTTTATTTATAGATAAGGTTGAAGGTGATTATAATACTTTGTTAGGAATTTCTCCAAGTATAGTATATAATAAATTAAAAGAACTAGGTTATAGCGTAACAGATTTAAGGTTTAAAGATAAATAATTATATGTAATTGTATATTTTTTTATGTAAATTAAAAATAGCTAAGAAGTAAATATGGAATATATTCGTTCAATTATATTGATAAAAAAAGATAATAAATATTTAGATTATTATGATGAAAGATGGAATATGTATTTGTTTCCAAATATGAAAGAAAATGATATGGAAAATATATTAAATTCAAAATTAGTATATAATAATAACAAATTTGTTAATGAATATTAAAGTATATATGCTTAAAAATTAGGATAGATAACTATAAAATCTATCTTTTTTATGTTATACTTAAATAGATTTAAAAACAAGTTAATTGAAATTGATGAAAACAAATATAAAATGAATAACATTGATTAATTTACATAATAGAAATGAAATAATAAAAGTATCATTTAAAATAGGAGAGTAATATATGAGAAAAGCAAATAAAATGGATATTGATAAGATTGTTCAAATTAGAATAGAACAACAAAAAGCTATTTGGAAAGATGAATATGATGATAAGTATAATTTAGTAAACACGACAAAAAAATATTTAGAAAAACATTTAAATAATGACTTTTATGCATTTATTGAAGAAAAAGGTAATGATATAATTGCTATATGCTGTCTTCAAGTTGTTGAATATATACCTCAATGTAATGATAATGGTAAACATGGATATATATGTAATGTTTATACAAGTGATGATTTTAGAAATAAAGGTATTCAAACTAATTTACTAAAAAAAGTAATAAATTTTGCTAAAGAAAATAATTTGTGTGAGTTAAATTTAGCAACTGATAGTGAAAAAGCAATATCAATATATAAGAAATTAGGGTTTGAATTTGATAATTTAACAATGACGGAGTATCTATTATAAGTGGTAGTAATAAAAAATTTATACAATTAAATTTTAGAAAAAAATAGGAAGTGATTTTATGAATAATGAAAATAAAACAAATATAAATTGGTAAAGAACGACTTATATAAACTCTCTTTAAAACCCTTATTTTATAAGACTTTTAATTAAATTTCTTTTTACAATTTTTAATAAAAAATTAACAAAAATTATAAGAAAAATTGGGTAAGAACTACT
>CAKPCA010000032.1 GCA_934141145.1 uncultured Bacilli bacterium | reverse complement strand
CTTTAATGTATTGGCAGCTGTATATTCAGTTGAGTTATTATTTAAAAATATTGCTATATCTGTATATTGATTTAAATTGGATATTTTAAAAGATGAATTGTAATTTGTATCTATGTTAGCACTGCAATTACTAAAATAGGTAATTCTATCTATTGAAAAAATTTTTTCATCATTGTTTTGAAAAAATTCTATATAATCATCTATACATTTATTACTTAAATTGCTTTTTTGTATGAGACAAAAAGTCAATATAGAAAGTAATATAATTGACAGTATAATAGAAATAATTAATATTATTGTTTTCTTATGCATCTTAGTATTTCCTTCCTTCGTATTATTATATTCTTGACCATTATAATATATTATATTTTTTTGGTAAAGTCAATATAAAACAGAGCAAAGTTATGTAAATGAAAAACTTGAAATATTGACAAAAAAGTACAAAAAATGATATAATAAGACGATGTGATTTTTTTCTAAAAAGCACATCATGAAAATAATTATTAAGGTGATTAAATGGAGAAAACAATAAACTTTGGAATAGGGTATATAACAGGAAGACCAAATATTTGCAATATAATAAATAGCTATTATAAATATATATTAGAACAGGTAAAAGAACTTGATAAAAAAGTTAACTTTACTTTTTTTGTATTATATGATTTAAATTATCTAAATACGAAAGAAGAAGATTTTTATAAGGTTGAAGAAGATGTTTACAAAAATATAAAAATAAAATACCTAACTCCAAAATATGTAGAAGAAAAAAAGAATGAAATTAAGAAAAGACATAAATTAACTAATGAACAAGCAGATCTAATCATAGGTAAAGGATATGCTAAAGCTAGAAATACCATATTATATGAGGCTGTTCAAGAAAAAATCGATTATTTGTTGTTTTGGGACGATGATGAATATCCACTGGCAGCACTAAGAGATGGAAAAAACATAAAATGGATGCAACAAAAGAATGTTTTACAACATATAAAACATATAGAAGAAGCAGATGTAACTTATGGATATAGATGTGGAATGATAAATCCATTACCATTTGTTGAATATAATGAAATAGTAACAGAAGATATATACCAACAATTTATAGAATCAATAGAAAACGAAGTTATATCTTGGGAAAAAGCACAAACAATGTTTAAAAACGATTCAGGAATTGGTTATGCTGATGAAACAATAGCAACATATAAAAAAGAAGTAGAAGAAGTAAAAAATATAGGAAAAGAAAATTTTGTGTTAGGTTCAGGAATATGTCTAAATTTAAGTCATTTAGATAAAATACCAGCATTTTATAATCCGCCGGAAGCGAGAGGGGAAGACACATTTTTTTCGTGTGCACTTGCAACTACAGGGGCAACAGTGTTAAGAATACCCGTATATCATTTCCATGATGGATTTTTAAAGTTTAAATTCTTGATGGAAGAAAAATATCCAAAGAGACTTCGCAAAATAACTACTGAAGATAATGGAATATCAAATAGGTTTAAAAAGACAACTACTGGTTGGACAAAATATAAGCCATTATTAACTTATATCTTAGATAGAGATAATTATGATGATATAATAAAAACATCAAAAATGAAATTAAAAAATAGTGCTAAGCGAGTTAGTACTGCCTTTGAAAATTGTGATTTAACAGCTCTTCCAGATATATTAGAAGAGTATGACAGAAATGTAGAAAAACATTATAAAGAATATTTAGAAACCAATAAGATATGGAATCAAATAAAATATGAAATAAAGGAGCAGTAAAATGCAGGAACTAATTAGTGTAATTGTACCAGTGTATAATGTAGAAAAATACTTAAAAAAGTGTATAAAAAGTATAATGAGTCAAAGTTATACTAATTTAGAAATAATTTTAATAAATGATGGTTCAACAGACAATTCTGGAAAAATATGTGATGAATTAAAAGAACAAGATAAAAGAATAAAAGTAATACATAAGTCTAATGGAGGACTATCAGATGCAAGAAATGCAGGATTAAAGATAGCAAACGGTAAATATATAGGATTTGTTGATAGTGATGATTATATTGCAGAAGATATGTTTGAAACATTATATAACATTAATAAGAAATATAATTCAGATATATCAATAGTATCATTTTATGAAATTTATAAAGATAAAGTTATAGGTGTAAGAGATTCAAAGAAACTACAAGAATTGACTAAAATTGATGCAATGAAAGAATTATTAATAGATACTAATATACAAAGTTATGCTTGGAATAAACTATTTAGAAGGGAATTATTTGAAGGATTAGAATTTCCGACTAATAAAAATTTTGAAGATATTGCAACAACATTGTTGTTGTTTGAAAAAGCTAATAAAGTAGTGCTATTAGAAAAGCCTAAATATTATTACGTAAGAAGAGACGATAGCATTGTTGGTGTAAGAAATTATAAAACATATAAAGATTACTTAGATGTTATATATGATAAATACAAGTATTTAGATGGAAAATATGAAGAGTTAGATTTATATAATGCATATAATTTTGTAATAAATATGATATGGGTGTACACAATAATAGTAGCATTTGATTTGGAAGAAGTATATGATGATTTTAAAAATCAATATGATTTGTTTGAAAGTTTGATAAATAAATATCAAAATAGAATTATAGACAAGCTAGATAATTATAATAAAGCAGTTTTATATATGATGTTATTAGACAAGGAATATAGTAAGCCTGCAGTGAAACAATTATATAAAACATTTAAAGAAAAAAGAAATGAGGGTGATTTTTCACTACAAATATAAAGAGGAAATAGAGTGGGATGGTTAAATATATAGAATATGAAGAAAAATTCAGAAGTCAAGTAATAGACTTCTGGATTAATATATGTGTTAAAGAATTTGGATTTAAAGAATGGAAATACAATATAGAAAACATGGATAATGACACATATAAACAAAACAATGGAAATTTTTGGATAGCAGTAGAAGATGGAAAAGTGATAGGGACGATTTCATTAAAAAATATAGGTGATAATGAAGCATTCCTAAAGGGAATGTATGTGCAGAAAGAATACAGACGAAAAGGAATCTCAAGTAATTTAATGAATATATTGCTAGATTTTGCTAAAAAAAGAGAGTATAAAAAAATAGTATTAGAAACATATAAAAAATTTGATAGAGCGATAAGTTTTTATGAAAGATTAGGGTTTGTAAAAATTGAAGAAATTGGTGACAGATATATATATCAAAAAGAAATCAATTAGGAGGTAAAAGGTATGAAGGTAGGAATATTAACATTTCATGATGCACACAATTATGGAGCTGTATTACAAGCATATGCTTTAAAAAAATATATAAAATCATTAGGATATGACGTGAAAGTAATAAATTATCACCATCATACTATACCAGATGGATACCCAAAAGAAGCAAATGAAGAAAGATGGGAAAAATTTGATGAATTTATAAAAGAATTAACAGATAATGAACAATTTGTGTACACATGTGAGGAAGATTTAGAAAAATTAGATATAGATTTTTGGATTTGTGGAAGTGATCAAATATGGAATACAGAGATAACCAGAGGATTTAATAAAGGATTCTTTTTAGACTTTAATACTAAAGGAAAGAAAATATCATATGCAGTTAGTATGGGTATACCATCATTGCCAGAGAAAGAAGAAGCACATTTTAAAAGAGCTTTAAATGGATTACATCATATATCTGTTAGGGAAGAATCATTAAAACATTATGCACAAAAACATACTGATAAAGAAATAAACAAAACACTTGACCCTACTTTGCTATTAGAGGAAAAAGATTATGAAAATTTATTAGAAGAAAATAAATATGGAGATTATATTTTAATATATGCATTAGGACCTGACGAAAGATTAACAAAAATAGCTAAAAGAATATCAACAGAAAAAGGTGTTAAGATTGTTGAATTAAATGATAAAAAACAGGAAAATTATTTTTGTGATCAAGTATCAAGTGCTGGACCTAAAGAATTTTTAACACTAATAAAAAATGCAAACGCAATAATAACAAATTCTTTTCATGGAACTATATTTTCAATAATTTTTGAAAAAGAATTTTATACAATAACTAGACTAAATAGAAATTCAAGAATGGAAAATATATTAGATATTGTTGGAATGAGAGATCGCTTAATTGATAATATAGAAGAAATAGATAATGTAAAAAAACAAGATTATAAAAAAGCAAATCAGAATTTAGAGAAAGAAAAAATTAAATCAAAAGAATTTTTAGAAAAAGCACTAAAATAGGAGGTGCAATATGTACTTAGAAACTAATATTAAAAGTGAGTGCAGTGGATGCACAGCATGTATGAATATTTGTCCTAAAAATGCAATAAGAATGATAGAAGACAATGAGGGATTTAGATACCCACATATAGATAAAGAAAAATGTATAAATTGTGGTGCATGTATAAGAGTATGCCCTAATGTAAAAAATGACACCAAGAATGAAATAATAGAAACATATGGAGTTAAACATAAAAATGAAAAAGAAAGATTAACAAGTAGATCTGGAGGGGTATTTGTAGCGTTATCAGACTATATATTAGCCTTAGGAGGAACAATATATGGAGCTCAGTTGAATAAAGACTTTACAGTATCACATGGCAGAGCAGAAAACAAGGAAGAAAGAAATAAATTTAAAGGTTCAAAATACATTCAAAGTGATATGAAAGATATTATAAAAAAAGTACAAGAAGACTTGAAAAATGGAAAGAAAGTATTGTTTAGTGGAACACCTTGTCAAGTAGCAGGAGTAAAAGGGTGTATTTCTAATAAATATCAAGAAAATTTATATACAATTGATTTGATATGTCATGGAGTTCCAAGTGAGAAGATATTTAGAGAATTTTTAAAATATATTGAAGAGACAAATAACAAGAAAATAAGCAAATTTGATTTTAGAGATAAAAAGTTTGGTTGGGATACACATTATGAAACTATGATATTTGAAGATGGTACAAAACTTTCAACACAATTTTTTAGAAATTTATTCTATAGGCATAACATTTTAAGACCGTCTTGCCACAAATGTAATTATGCAAATATACATAGACCAGCTGATATTACAATAGCAGATTTTTGGGGAATTGAAGAAATAAATCCGGAGTTTAAGGATGAAAAGGGAGTTTCATTAACAATTATAAATAACAATAAAGGAAAAGAATGGTTTAACAAAATAAAAAATGATTTAGAAATAATAAATTGCTCTATAGAGGACTGCATAAAACATACATATACATTAAATCAACCTACGCCAGAGGGAGAAGAAAGAAAACAATTTTGGAATGATTATAAAAATAAAGACTTCAAAGAAATAATTGAAAAATATGCTAAATAGAACTAAACCAAGTAAATAAATTTTACTTGGTATTTTTTTATGAAAATTCCAGTAAATCCCTATACAAATAAAAAAATTAGGTATATAATAATAACATCTAAAATAGTCTAAAATAGAAAGGATTAGAAATTATGAATTTAAAAAGTATATTAGTTGGCCTAAAAGGTCTAAAAGCTAAAGGAAATTTAGAACAAGAAATAGAAGGAATAGAAAGTGATTCAAGAAAGATAAAAAAAGGATATTTATTTGTTGCAATAAAAGGATTTGAAGTAGATGGACACAAATTCATAGAATCAGCAATAGAAAAAGGTGCAACAGCAGTAGTTATAGAAGCAGGATTTGATTTAAAAACAGTAAAATTCCCAGAAGATATAACTATAATAATGGCACCAGATACAAGAGAATTTTTGGCTATAGCAGCATGCAATTTTTATAAAAATCCCTCAAAGAAGTTTAAATTAATTGGTGTAACAGGAACAAAAGGAAAGACAACAACAACATTTATGATAAAAGAAATACTAGAAAAAGCAGGAAAAAATGTTGGTTTAATTGGAACTATTGCAACATACATAAATGGAGAAAGACAGGGTGATAGTGATAGAACAACACCGGAAAGTTTAGAATTGCAAAGAATATTTGCAGAAATGGTAAAACAAAAAGTAGAATATGTTGTAATGGAAGTATCATCTCAAAGTTTAAAATTACATAGAGTAGATGGTTGTGAGTTTGATTTAGTAGTATTCACAAACTTATCAGAAGACCATATAAGCGAAAAAGAACATCCAGATATGCAAGATTATTTTGAATCAAAATTAAAGCTATTTAAAATGTGTAAAAAAGGATTTGTGAATATAGATGATTTACATGGAAATAAAATTCCAGATATGTTCCCAAATAGCACTATAGTAGGATATGGTATAGATAATAGTGGAAATGTACTAGCAAAAGACATAACAGTTACAAATTCATATGTTGATTTTAAAGTAAAAATAACAGATAG
>CAKPCA010000031.1 GCA_934141145.1 uncultured Bacilli bacterium | reverse complement strand
CCCTTAGCTCAGTTGGTTAGAGCATCCGGCTCATAACCGGGCGGTCGTAGGTTCGAGTCCTACAGGGTCCACCATTTAATGTGCAGGTGTGGCGAAATTGGCAGACGCGCTAGACTTAGGATCTAGTTCCTTACGGAGTGGGGGTTCAAGTCCCTTCACCTGCACCAAATATTGAATATTAAGAAATCAATCTGTATGGGTTGATTTTTTTTATGATTTTATAATTAAGGATACAATTAAAAGCTCCTCTAAAATAAATAATTTACGCTAAAAAAATATAGTATTAATTAATATAGTGTGATAAAATATTAATTACTTAAGGAAAAAAGGAGATTTGATTTATGAGTGATTTTAATAGAAGTATGGCTGAAGAAATGATTAGAATGGGTGTGAGACCTAAAATTATTCATGGAGATGTATTTGGTAATATTTCGCCTGATATTGAATGGATTAAATGGTTATCTTATGAGCCAGAATTTGAAAAGAAAAGAATTGAATATCTTGATTCTAAAAAAATATCAGAGTTATCATATGAAGAGCTTGAAGAAGCAACAGGTTATAGAAAAAATAAGCTTTTTGCTAGATTATTTAAAATATATGACACCAGTGAATGTTCTCAAGAAGATTATATGAGAGTATATGATTGTATGTGTAATGAATCTATTGAAAAATTAATGTTAAAAAAATTAACATCTGAAGAATTGAAATATGCAAGAGAAGAAATAACTAGATTAAGTAAGGTTTCAAAAGAACAATTAAACGCTAAAATAAAAGATGAACAAAGAAGAGAAAAATATGAACAATTATCAATGGTTGATTCTTATATATTACATATAATATCTGATATCAATTATGCTAGAAGTATGTCTGATTTAAATAAAAAAATTGAGGCACAATTAAAACAAAATGATGATATGAGACAAAAAGGTTTATTTTATGCATCAAATCCATATTCAAAAAAATAGATATCTTATAAAGTTAATTTATATGCTATCAAGAATGTTGACAGAAAAGCTTGAATATAATAGAAATAAAATGATAGTAATGTATCAAAAAACTTTTGTTACAAAGTTTTTTTCTATTATAAAACATTCTTTCTTCAAAAGAGTTGATGGATATTTAATAATTGAGATTTTCTATAGAAAGTATATTAGAAGTATGTTATAATGATTAGAAATAGGAGGTTTTTATTATGATTAATAAAAATGAAATAGATTTAGCAACTGCTTGTTCTAATAATCCTGAAATCCAATTAAATGTAAAATCAGCAGTTCAAGTTGAACAAAAAACAAATATGAAAATTGGGATAACTGGTGGAAATGATTTTATGAAAAGATTTATGAAAAAATTAGAAAATGGTGAAATAAAAATAGAAACATGGCCTCAAATAGAATCTGGAATTGAACTAAATGAAGCGTTTGTAGCACAAGAAATAGAAAAATATCAAGCATTATTAGAATCTGGAATAATTGAAAGAATATCAAACGAAGAACAAATACCAGTTAAAAAATTAGTTCTTAATGAAAATCGATAGTTAGTAATTTGAATATTAAGAAATCAACCATTATAAGTTGATTTTTTTTATAAAATTTTATTTTCATGAAATTTGACTTTTATTTAGAAAAAATTATAATAATAACCTAACAAGAGGAGAATATTATGGAGAAGAATAATTTTTTAGAAACTTGTGATAGTACTAATTATAAAATTTATACGGGTTTAAAAAAATCTACCTCTAAACTTATATCAACGAGTGGATCAATGCTTCAATATTCTTTAATAAATAATTTGATTGACATTCTAACATATATTACATCAGTTACGTATTTAAGAATGGAATGGTCAAATGAAAAAGAATATAAAGAAGATGTTAAACAAATTAGAGAATTGTATAATTATTTTTTAAATAGCTATAATAAATTAAATAAAATATTTGATTTAAGTAATCCAGTAGAAATATATACAATGTTTACTTATTTATTAAATAAGGGTTATTTATCTAAAAATAGAAAATTCGAATTCTTAGATAGACAAGAAATAGATTTAAAAGTTTTACTTGGTACAGAAGTTATTACTGGCAAAGCAGTTTGTAGACATATTTCTAGTATGCTTACTGATATTTTAAACAAATGTGGAATTGAATCATGTCAATTAGGTATATATTCAAAAATTTATGTTTTAAATATAGATAATATAGAAGAACAAAAATATACTAAGGAAGAATTAGCTCAATGGGTTAGAACACATATTCCTAACAAACAAGATTATGAATATTTGATGAAACGAATAGATGAATTGGTAGATAATGAAAAACAAAATATAGAATTTACTTTAGAAATTGTTGATGATGAGGATATATTACAGAAAAAAATTGCAAATCATGCAATATCTTTTGCTTTCAAAGATGGAAAAAGTTATTTCTTAGATTCAACACAAACTAGAATTTATAGAATGAAAGAATCTAATGAGGGTATATTATATGATAACTTCTATGATGATATTCCAATACGCCTTAAATCTTCAATAGAATTAAATGCTTTAAAAGATTATTTAAAAATGAAAAAATATTTATCTAATCCATGCTTAAGTATTACTCCAGAAGAAGAACAATTATTAGTAAAATCTACTTTAGATAAATGTAAAAATAATACAGATATATTTGAACAATTTTATGATGATAATTGTGAATTATATGATGATATTTCAAGTAAAGTATTACGTATTAGAAAATATAAAACTTTTTTTTAGAATTAGAATAAATTAGATATGTGTTATAGTATAGGTATTTAATATTTGAATAATTTATTTATATATTTGCCATACTATTTATGGTGAATATTATGTATTATTTAAATTGCTTTTTTATTTATTCTTTTATTGGGTTTGTATATGAAAATATAATAGCGCTCGTAAGAGGAAAAAAGATGGGAAGTGGAATGCTTTATGGACCATATACTCCAATATATGGATTAGGAGCATTACTAATATTAGTAATTTCAAAATTTATATTTAATGTATTAAGTTTAAACAAAATTCTAGAAATAATAATTATAGTATTTTCTTTAACAATTATTTTAACATTCTTAGAATGGATAGGTGGAATATTAATAGAAAAAATATTTCATGTTGTATTTTGGAATTATAGTAACTTTAAATTTCATATTGGAAAATATATAGCACTTGAAGTATCACTAATTTGGGCACTAGGTTCCTTATTTGTTATATATATACTTCAGCCATTAATTAATAAATTTATATCCTTTATTCCAAACTACGTAACATATATATTGTTAATTATATTCATAATAGATTTAGTCGTTACTTTTTCTAGTAAAAAAGTTCATAGATAATTATGATATTAATTTATAAAATTTTGATAAAAAATAAAAATTGAATGAAAAAAATAGCATTATTAAACTATATTCATGAAGATTCTTTAATGGGATATCATTTCTTACTACAATGATTAGAAAACTCAATAATAAAGATTATAAAATAAAAAAATAATTGAGTCTGAATTAAAAGATAGATGAATATAAAAAGAGTGCGGATAAAAGTGTATTAAAACTTGCTAAAGAATTTTTAAAATTTCAAAATAAGAATATAGAACTTTTAAAGGAATATTTGTAGAATATTCCTTGTTTTTATTTTAGTAATATATTACAATTATTATAGTAGGTGAGGTAATAAAATGAATATATTTGTAAGTTGTTCATCAAGTGATAAAATAAGCGATGAATATAAAGTAGTAACAAGATTTTTAATGGAAAATATAAGTAAAGATAATGACTTAGTATTTGGATGCGTAAATAGAGGATTAATGGGAATTTGTTATAACGAATTTTTAAAAAATAATAGAAAAATAACAGGTGTTTGTTATGAAATGTACAAAAGTGATTTAGAAGGTTTAAAATTAGATAAAGTGCATATGGTAAAAACTTTAGAAGAAAGTAATAGATTTTTAGAAGAAAATGCAGATATTATATTAATTTTACCTGGTGCATTTGGAACGTTATCAGAATTTATTGATATATTAGAACATAAAAGAACTAAACTTCATAATAAAGAAATGATTATATTTAATATAAATGGTTTTTATGATGACTTAATAAATATGTTTAATAAAATATATAAAAAAGTATCTAATGATTATGACTTTAATTCATTATGTAAGGTACTTAATACTGCAAGTGATGTAAAAGACTATATAAACTCTATGAAAATTGACGGGAATAAATGAAAATGATAATATAATGCTTGATTGAAAGAGGAAATAGTATGAAATTAAATAATAAAGATAGAAGAAAATTAAGAAGTATGGTTGAAGAAAAATTAAGTGATATAAAAGATAATTCAGAAAAAATAAAATTCGATAGTGAATTATTAGAGCAACTTCTTTTTGATGAAATGACTGTAAGTCTATTAGATGAGCCATCAGTATTTAAATATCCTGTATGGACAGGTAAAATATTACAAAAGTTAGATTTAAGTGAATTATCATTTGATAATGTGTTTTGGGGCGCAGATTCTGCTTTTGAATCAATAATTAATGGTTCAGAATTTTTTAAGAAAAAATTGAATGAAGATGGAATTATAAAGGGTGAAAATGATTTGCTAATAGATTTTAGCAATACAAATGCAGATATTGATTTTACAAAATCATTTGATTATAAAAATTCAAATAAAATTGTAGGTAAACAATTAAAATTATATTATGTAAATTTTGAATCAGTAGATTTATCAAATTCAAATATGGATAAATTTGATGCAATCGCACTTCAAAAAGTTAATTTAAAAAATACAAAAGCAAAATTAAATTTAAATAAATTAACAGAAATTTATTCTAGTAATTTAGAAAGTACAGATTTAAGTACAGTTGTACTTGAAACAGGATTTATTTCTGATGAAAATATGGGTGATTCAATATATAAAAATAGTGGATTAAAACTAAAAGGTGAAATGACAGAAAAAATTTCAAAAATGATTAAAAATCATTCTTTAGATGGTTGTTTTATAAATGGAGTTGAAATTTTATCAGAAGAAGATAAAAAAGTACAAGAAGAAAAAAGAAAAAAAGTTATACGTGATTATGAAGAATATAAATCACAACTAGAATCACAAATAGATGAAACTATAAAAAGAGTTCAATAATGAACTCTTTTTTTATTCTACTGTAACAGACTTTGCTAAATTCTTTGGTTTATCAATATCACAATTCTTGTTTTTAGCAACATAATATGCAGTTAACTGAAGTGGTAATATTGTAAGAAGTGGTTGTAATAGTGGGTTAGTATCTGGAATAATAACTTTTTCATCATAGAAGTCACCGTCTTTATTTAAACTATTTGTTGTAACATATATTACATTTGCACCTCTTGATTTAACTTCTTTTAAATTACTAATAGTTTTATCAGCAATTTTTTTATCAGTAACAATACCAAATACAGGAGTACCATCTTCAATTAAAGAAATAGTACCATGTTTAAGTTCTCCAGCAGCATATGCTTCACTATGTATATAAGAAATTTCTTTTAGTTTTAATGATCCTTCCATACATAATGCTTCATCGATACCACGTCCAATAAAGAATATATTATCTTTATCATATATTTTGTCTGCTAAACTCTTATATTCATCTTTATTATTAAGTATTTCTTGCATTAATATTGGTAATCTATTTAAATCACTTAAGAATGTACTTACTTCGTTTAATACTTCTTTATCTTTACTTTTCTTAGCTAAACTATAAGCAAGGAATGAAAGAAGAGTAACTTGCGCTGAATAAGCCTTTGTAGTTGCAACTGCAATTTCAGGACCAGCTTTTGTATATAATACTTTAGATGTTTCTCTTGCAATAGAGCTTCCATTAACATTTACAATACCAAGTGTATCGCATCCTTTTTCATTTGCAATTTTAACGGCTTCTAATGTATCAGCAGTTTCACCAGATTGTGATATAGCAATAACAAGTGTATCCTTATCAATAAATAATTTTTTATATCTAAATTCACTAGCAATTTCAACATTTACTGGTATATTACCATATTCTTCAATTAAATGTTTACCAATTAAACCAGCATGCATAGCGCTTCCACAAGCAACAATAGTAACATTTTTATATTTTGATAAATCAGGCATACCTTTAATAACATCTTTACTATCATCATCAATATATTCATTCATCATTTTTTTAGTTACTTCAGGTTGTTCATGGATTTCTTTTTCCATATATTTTTCATAACCATTTTTATCTATATCTTTAGCGCTTCCTTCAAATTCTTTAATATCTTTTTTTACAATATTATTATTTTTATCATATACATCTATATTGTTACTTTCTAAAACGGCAAACTCACCATCTTCAAGAACAATATACTTATTTGTAAAATCAAGTATAGCAGGTACGTCAGATGCTATATAATTTTCATCATTTCCTGTACCTATAATTAAAGGACTATTTTTCTTAATTGCATATAATTTGTCAAGCTCATCATCACATATAACTCCAAGAGCATACGATCCTTTTGCTTCTTCTTTAAATCTTTTAATTGCATCTACCATATTTCCTGTTTCTTTATATAAATAATCTAAAAGAGCAGAAGCAGTTTCTGTATCAGTATCAGATTTAAATTCATATCCTAAACTTTCTAATTTTTTTCTGAGTTCTATATAATTTTCTATTATTCCATTATGAACAATAGTAATTTTTCCACTTTTATGTGGATGAGAATTCTTTTTATTAGGTTCACCATGAGTTGCCCATCTAGTATGTCCAATAGCAATATTACTTTTCTCATCAAAATTTATTTCATCTTTTAAATTCTTAATTCTGCCTTTTTCTTTTTGAATAACAACTTCATTATCATTTACATATGCAATACCAGATGAGTCATAACCTCTATATTCAAGTCTTTCAAGACCTTTTATAACGGCATCTTTTGCCTTTTTATTCTTTCCTATATATCCAACAATTCCACACATAATTTATACCTCTTATTTTCTTTGCTTGATATATACTTTGTTATAATCTTAATTTTATTTTTTGTTATATATCTAACGATTTGCATATCCCCCGTGATAGAATCCGCCGAATTTTCGATAACTATCAAACCTCGTCACCAATTTAATGGTCTGGCGCTTATTATTATGTTTACCTCCTATTACCATAATAACTATAAATATTATATCAAAAAAGTAAGTAATTTAGAAGTATTATTATTTACCACTTGCATTTTTTTATAAAAAGAACTATAATTAAATAGTCTTATATGTCTCCTTAGCTCAGTTGGTAGAGCAACTGACTCTTAATCAGTGGGTCTAGGGTTCGAATCCCTAAGGGGACACC
>CAKPCA010000030.1 GCA_934141145.1 uncultured Bacilli bacterium | reverse complement strand
ACTTGGTAGCGACGGGGGGATTCGAACCCTCGACCCTTCGGGTATGAACCGAATGCTCTAGCCAACTGAGCTACATCGCCATTTCAAATAAGCAATATGATTATAACAAATAATATTAAATTTAACAAGTGCTTTTCCTAAAATTTGACAAAAAATAAAGAAAAACAACAAAACATTATTTTTCTTTTAGTGTTTTTTCTATTATTTCTTTATTTTCTTTTAATCTTTCATTATTTGGTGACAAACTAATTGCTTTATTAACATTTTCAAGAGCTAAAGATAAATCACCTTTATAATAATATGAAACTGATAATAAATCATTTATAGTATGATCATAACTAAATACTTCATTTATATATGTTTTTTCATGACCACTAATAGTTAGTGCTTTTTGGCAGTTACTTATTACTTCATCGTAATTACCTAAAGAATATTCTAAAAGTGCCATTTCTACATATGGATCTCTTAAGTATGGTGCTTCATTTATTGCCTTTTCAAGCCACATTTTTGCTTCATCATATCTATTTAAATTTTCATAGCATCTAGCAATAAATCTCATAGATGCACATCTTTCATCTTTCCAAGTTGCACTCTTTAAATTTAAGTGTTTAATAAGTGTATCTATTGCTTCATTCCATTTTCCATAATACATATATTCTCTACCTAAATAATGCATATTTCTATCATTTTCTGGATTTTCTTTTACTGATAACTCTAAAAGTGGAAGATATGAACTTCTTGATTTAGTACTATCTGGATAATGATTTAAAATAATATCTTCATTAATTACAACATTTTCATTTCCTTTTTCATACTCTAATACTTCATGAACTGGATGAACCCATTTATAATTATTTCTGCTATGAATCTTTTCATATATAAATGATACTTTAGGATTATCATTTTTATCTAAACTCCAGTTATATGTATATCTACATCTATTTGTTTCTTTATTCCAAACACTTTCTAATTTTTCTCTCCATCCTTTTAAAAATACTTCATCTAAATCAGTACAAACACATATATCAGTATCATTTGGAACCATATCTAAAGAAATATTTCTTGCTACATCAAATCTCCATGGATTTATTTTCTTTTGTTTTACGTGCACTCCTTTTTCTTTTAATAATTTTATAGAATTATCAATAGATCCTGTATCAAGTACATATATTTCATCTGCTTCTTTCATAGAATTAAACCATCTATCAACAAATTTTTCTTCATTTTTACATATTGCATATACACAAACCTTATATTTTTTCATATATTTACCTATTTTCCTAAATATTCAATTACTATATTTACAAGTGTATTTGTAAAATAAGAATTTGATTTTATATTATTTAAATCTGGTGATAATAAATATATTTCTTTTGAACCAATATTAACAATTTCATAATCATTATCTGTACTATCTATTGCGACTATTCCCTGAGATATTACATTAGAATATTCATTATTATAAATCCATTTACTAGCTCCAACATAAATATTATCTGTATTAGTTTGTCTAAAACCATATGATACAAAATCTGTATCTGGATTAAAAGTATTTGGAGTTGTTTTTATAGATGCATTTATCATAATAGTAATTTTATAATATCCTATCTTATTAAATTTAATTAAATTATCTTCACTATTTAGATTAACTAAATTATCAACATCAAGTTCAATTCTATCTAATGGAATTCTTTCATCTGGTTCTATTTTTATACCAGTTGCAACTGTTCCATCATTATATTTTATTATATATGCATTTTGTATTTTACTTAATCCTGAAAGACCACTTGGTATTGTAAAATCTAAAATGTGATTAGGCCCTCCTCTATCTACAACACTTGCTTTACTTCCTGGATCACCAGTTTTTGTTTCTCCAACTTCTATTGTTTCTGATAATCCTATTGGTCCTGTTGGACCTACTTCTCCTTGTTCACCTTTTGGACCTGTTGGACCAAAACATGTTCTACAACATTTTTTATTTTTATTAATCATTTCTAATATTCTTTGTTCTTCACAATTATTCATTTTTTCACTCCTTTAATATATTTTATGAAAGATGTAAATTTTTGTATGTAAAAACTCCCCAAAATTGAGGAGTCTTTATATTTAAGCTATTCTTACAATATTAATATAAGCACTAGTATCTGGTCCTGGAGATATAGTTGCTGCATCTGTTGCTTCTATTGATAAACCTATTTGATCATTTGCATTAAATGAATTTATAGTACTTCCAGAAAATTCTGTATCTACATTTGCTGTTAAACTTTTAGTAATTGATGTATTACTAATAGGTGTTGTATTTTGATTAAGTCTTACTGTAACATCTGTATTAGTACTTGGACTACCATAAAAATAATAATCAACTTGATAAACGCCATTTTCTGGTATCGTTAATTTATTTTGTGTATCTAAAGTTATTCCATTTGCTGGTCCATTACTTCCAAGTGGTACATCTGCCGCAACATTTTGTGTTAAAGTGATTGTATTTTCTGTAGTGTCATATTTTCTACCATAAGTATTAGTTGGTGCGACTGTTGCTCCTGCGGGACCTGTTGGTCCTGTTGGGCCTTGTGCTCCTTGAAGTCCTTGAGTACCTTGAAGTCCTTGTATTCCCTGTGGTCCTGTTGGACCTGTTGGTCCTTGCACTCCTTGAAGTCCTTGAACACCTTGAAGTCCTTGTGGACCTGTTGGCCCTGTTGGTCCTGTTGGACCTTGTACTCCTTGTATTCCTTGCGGACCTGTTGGGCCTGTTGGGCCTGTTGGGCCTCCTGCTGGACCTGTTGGACCTGTTGGGCCTGTTGGACCAAAACATGGTCTACAACATTTTTTATTTTTATTAATCATATCTAATATTCTTTGTTCTTCACAATTATCCATTATTTTTTCTCCTTTCTATTACATATTATGAAACTTAATTATTTTTGAATAATTGATTATCACAAATAAAAAAAAATCAATCATTTTTGATTAATTTATGTATATAATTATTTTTTTAAAAGAAGTTTTTGTTCATTAGTAATTTTATCTAGCTCTTTATCAACTTGTTCTAAAGTAAGAATATGTTCATCATCCAATGGAATACCATCTATTCGCTTTTTTAAATCCCATTCAGGCTTTTTTCCTATTTTTAATTCTATATATCTTTCTAGTTCTTCATAATCCATATTAATAATTTCATCAAATGGTAACCCCATAAGAACAGATATATGCTCTTTTGTTTTATCATTTAACTGATATGTTTTGCATTGACTATTTTTTATATCAATATTAACATTTTTAGAATTCAATATTAACTCCTCCATTTTATTAAATCGAACATAATTGATAATTTTAAAATTGGTGCGATAGTTAAGATAGTCCGAAACCATCACAACAAATAAATAAACAATTTAATTCTATAATCATTATACCATGACTTTTACTAATTTTTATAAATAATTTTTATAAAAATGAAAAAGACCTAGAGCTTCTAAAGTTTTCTAAGCACATTTCATATATAATATTACATTATTTAAAACAAAAAAGCAAGTCAGACGCATCCAACTTGCTCAGATGGGATCCGAAGATACACCATCGCCATTCACATTTATAATATACCATAATTGCAAAAATTATGCAATAATTTGATCAACTTTTTATGAAATTTCGTAAAGCCGATAATTTATTCTTTGTATCTGAATATATAATTTTATTATAAATACTAATGGAAATTTTATTTCTAAATTCTTCAATAATTTTTTCATAATCATTTACAAATTTATTAATTTCAGTTTTAGTAATTCCATACTTCTTTAATAACACTGAAATTATAAGAACATAATCAGTAATTGTATTAAAATCAATTCCTGTACAACCGATTTCATTTTCTAGATATTTACATAATTTAGTATCAATTTTTCCATCTTTAAATCTTACATCAAAAACTACATCATTATGTGCAATTGAATTTCTTAACGATTTAATTAAATACATAATTTTTTCAGGAAATTTAGCATTAGTATCAAATGCAATATTTATATTCATTTCTTTATCAATTTTATTTCTAACTTTAAATTCTAAACTCTTAATTAAATCTGCAAACGTTCCTAATGTAATTATTTCAAATATACCCCATATTGGAACGTGTCTATCTTTTGAATAAAAATGACTAACAATTTTATTTTCATTATTATAACTTCTAGATAAAGAAGAATAAATATTATTTTGTACTGATAATCTTTGTTTCATTTTCTTTTTATATTCTTCACTAGTATTACTATTTCTATAATCAGTCATACCATTTTCATAAATAACATTAAACTCATCAGTTTTATATTCTTCTACTAAGATTTGAAGTACAATATTTTTTGAAATCGTTTCTATTTGCATTATTTGTGGATATAATAAACTTTTTAATTTAGAGTCAAAATCAACTATTGAAACTATTTCATCAAAACTAGATAAATTTATTCTATTTTGTGGATTATTAATATATCTATAACCCTTATATCCATGATAATAACCTATATTTCTTAGATTTTTTTTATCTTTAGTTCCTTCAATAGAAATATTATGCTTTTCTCTTAAATATTTCATTAAAGCATTTGTTGTTCTAACTTTCATCTTTATATCCACCTCACTTCTATATATAGAAAAAGAGCAAAATAAATCTTATATTTAATAAGTCTCTACTAGCCCTTATTTATTCTACTTTTTTCTAATTTTCTTTCTAATCTTAATCTCTTAACTTCTTCTTGTTTTACAACTTCTTGGTCAACTTGACTTGCAATAGCATTGACTAATCTTTGGTGTAATTCATCTTCTTCTGGTGTATAGAACGTTGCAGCATTATTCCATAATGTTAAAATTAAATCTTGTATTGTTACAGTATCTAATTTTTCTTTTTTACTAGCTCTTGAAAAGTATCCTACATAACATTCTAGATCTTTTGAACCTCCAGATTTAATATATTCGTTCATAAATAATCTTAATCCTGGATCAGAACGATCTATTGCATACATCATTGGAATATCAATATTTCTTCCAAATTCTTTAGCAAATAAGAATGCTCTACGAGGACCAATTCTATTTCCACCTCGTTCTATAATTCTATACATTGCACAATCTAATATTCCTTCTTTTTGTTGAATCCATTTATTAGCTCCATTGATAGTTTTTTCTAATTCATTATTTTCTGGTAGTTCAATTTCTTTTTCTTGAAACAATTTAACAACATCTCTAACATTTAATCCAGTTAATTCTTCATCTTTTATAACTGACTTTGTATAGCCTGTAACATCTTCAGACATTTCAACAAATCCATTTTTTGTTAAATGTAAATGTGCAACTCTAGAATTTGGATTTAAATAAACAATGTTTCTATATCTTGGTTTAGTAAAATAACATCTTTCTTCCCATGGTAATGATTTCATAAATATATTAGTGTTATAAAAATCAATCCAGTCTAATTCATTTGCATCTGAATTTTCATCAAGTAATTCATTTACATAAGGATTATTTCTAAACATTACATCATTAGCATTAATTTGTTCCTGTCCACTTCCTGGCATTAATCTATTAATTTCATAACTTGGGTATCTTAATTCATACCATACTGCTATTTTTTCAATTAAATCTCTCATTTTTCTTGGAGCATGATATTCTCCAATGTCAGTATAATTTCCTTTCACCATATTTTCAAAATACCAATCAATAAACTCATCAACTTTAGCATCTAAATCAATTAGTGTGCTTTCTACTTTGGTAGTTCCAGTAAGCTTTGTTCTAAATTTTAATAATTCATCTTTAATACTCATTTTAACCCTCCTGACAAGCAATATACAAATTAATTATACCATATTATTTGTTTAATTTAACTATTTTTATATAATTTTATCTTTCAAAATCATCTTTTTCTTTGCTTAAATCTAAATCTTCAATATCTTCATCATCCAAGACATTTTCTTCATACATTTCATTAACAACATTAATATATTTATCGTCTTTATCATACCAACTATGAAGTTTGCTATGTAAGAAAGATATTATTTTATTATATTTTTCTTTCAAATAATCAATGGTATCTCTTAAATCATTTATCTTTGACTTTAAAAATGATATTTCATTATCTTTTTCCTCAATAGTATCGTTTAAGGTTTTAACTCTTAAATTAAGTGCCTCATTATTTTCAGTAAGAGTTTTAATTTTTTTTCTATTATCTTTTAATTCATCATTAACATTATTAAGAGTTTTAGATAAAGTTTGTATTTTATCATAATCTTTATTTGTATTATCAACTTGATTGATAAAGTCGATAAAAGAATCTTTATCTTCTTTTGATAATATATAATTATCTTTATTAATTTTAGATGTTTTAAGATTATCAATTTTATCTTTTATATCTTTAGAATTTTTCTTTAATTCTGAAGATTTTTTATTTGCTACTTCTAAATTTTCAGTATTCTTTTCAAGTTGTTTTTTCATTTCGATATAATTGTCCATATCTTTAATATGTATATCTCTGTTTCTGCCTTTTTGTTTTTGCTTTAAAGTAGAATCTAAATTATATTCCTGATTAAATTCTTCAATACATAAAGTTCTCATTTTATCTTGTAATCGAATTAATGATTCTTTAGTAAATACATCGGATTTACCAACTTGTTTTTCCATACCATTTTTATTTTTGTATTTAATTGGAACACCAACTATATGCATATGTGGGCTTGTTTCATCATAATGGATTATTGCTGAAGCAATTTTAAAATTAGGAACTAATAATTCTAAATCATAAACTTGTTTCTTATAAACATCTGACATTTTCTTTTTATAATTTTCATCTTTAGTATCCCAGTATTCTTTATCTCCAAGTTCAATAATAATTTCACAAGCAAGATCCTTTTTCTCATTATTAGATACATTATCAAAATAATTATCTATCATACGACTAGGTCTAGATTGTTTTGAATTATATTCTAATCTTGCTTCCTCAAATTCATCTAAATATAATTTTTTAACATCTTCAAGTGGAGATGCAGAACCTTTTACTATTTCAATTAGTTCTTGTTCATTATCATATTTTCTATAATTATGTTTATCTACTTTCGATAATTGTCTACCATTTTGAATAGCATTATTACTATACGAAGTTGTTCCACTTAAATTATTTTTACCATTTCTTTTAGATATGTTTTTTCTATTTTTATCACTACCTAAATGTAGTGAGTAAGCAAGTTCTTCCATATATAAATCAACATCCTTTTTATAGGAGCATATTTTGTCATCCAAAATTACTAACCCTCTAGGAATTTTGGACGTTCCATACAAAATTCCTAGAGGGCTAAGGTTTAACACCTTAGAATCCGTTTACTTTATTCCGTAATAACCAAAACTTCGTAATGGTTATTACGGAATAAAGTATTAATTTTTGTTAACATTGTCAGGTATTGTCTCAAATACATCTCTAATGTTTACCTTTATATCATTCGGGTTATTCTTTGTAGTAAGCATTCCCATTGATAACCAGTTATTATCTCCATTATTATTTTTTTGTAATGGGAATATTCTTACTGGCACTGAAGCTTGTATTCCGTTAAAGTCTATAATCATTTCTCTTTTACAATCAATATAACCTTGATTAAATAACATTTTAAAATCTTCATAGAAAGTACTTCTAAAATTAACTTTCTTAACAACATACATTTTATTTATTTCTTCAAATTCTATATCATCAATGTATCTCATTATTATATCTGCTTTATCATCTCTATCTAATTCAGGCCAACAATCTTCAAATGCATGATATGTTAGTGGTAATTTAATTTTATTAATGTAGTCCATATCTCTTTTTAGTAATATATCATCAACAGTAAGATTTAATTGTTCTGCTTGCTGATTAGATATTATCTTTTCTTCCAACTCTTTAATTAAGTTATCTAATTTTTCAGTTTCTTCTTTTAATCTTTTCTTTTTGTTATTTAGTTTTTTAATTTCTTTTTCTAATTCATCTTTAGGATTTTCTAATTTATTTTTAAGTACTGGTAGGAAGAATTCATTAACAACTGAATCATATTCAAATACATCATTTAAAATATGCATTATTGCTTCTTCAATTTTATTTTCTTTAATAT
>CAKPCA010000029.1 GCA_934141145.1 uncultured Bacilli bacterium | reverse complement strand
CTATCTACATTAGTAGTATACATTTATTTTCTTTTTTATTCAAGCATATTATCTTAGCTTTACATAAAAAAGAAGCAATTATTATTTTTGCTTCTTATCTATTTTCATCTATATAACTTTTTAATTCACTTTTACTAGTAAATCCTACTATTTTTTTGACAAGTATACCATTTTTAAAAATCATTACTGTTGGAATACTTACTATACCAAGTTCACTTGCTACTTTACTTTCTTCATCTACATTTACTTTTATAAATTTAATATAATCTATTTCATTTGATAAATCATCAATTACTCTTCCCATCATTTTACATGGACCGCACCAATCCGCATAAAAATCTACTAAAGCATAACTATTGCTTATTATTTCTTTATATTCACTTTCACTTACTTTTTTTACCATATTCTATTCTCCTATCTCACACTTTGTGGTTAATTTTTTATTATCATATAAATATTTTATTGAATCTTTATCAATAAATTTATTTTCTATCATAGAATTTAATGCTTTACAATTAAATTCTTCATCAGTCATATTATCTTTATTTTTTATTAAATCATTAATATCATTAAATGTATCTATAGTTTTTTTGGCAAGGTCTGATATTATAGGTGTATTTTCTAATATTATAGGTTTTAATTTTGATTCACTAACAAAATCAAATTGTTCTATTTTAAATGTAGGTTGTGACAAAACAAATAATATTATGAATACAACTAAATAATATTCTACTGCACCTAATATAAATCCTAATATTTTTGATGGAATAGCAAGTATTACAGTTGCTCTTAGTATTTTTTCAAGTATTGAACTTATTTTAATAAGTGCGATTAGTATAGCACTTAATACTGAAAATACTATACCAAATGCAATTATTTCATAAAGAAGTATATTAAGTACTGCTAAATTTTCAAGTAATCCATGAAATGATATAAATGGCATATATTTATACATTAATGCTGATACTGGATTTTTTAACAAGAATGATAAAACAAGTACTAATATTAATCCTATTGTCATTACACTTTGTTTTATTACTCCTCTTTTCATACCAACAATTGCGCCCATCATAACAAATAAGACAATTACTGTATCTATTATATTTATTGACATTTTTTTCACCTTACTTTATTTAATTATATTATATTTTACCAAAAAAATAAAGATTTATGATAAAATATATCTAAGAGGTGAAAACTTATGACAATATCATTCAAAATTTCTGACAATACAAAAGAAAAAATGATTGAACACTATAAATATCTAAAAAGGCCTAAAACACCTGCTTATGCAATATTTCAAGCAGATGATGCAGATACCGTAATAACATTATATGAATCAGGAAAAGTTGTATTTCAAGGATTATCCGCAGATATAGATGCTAATTTTTGGAGAGAAACCGAAACTATATTAAATGGTAAAGCACCTGAAGAAAAAGATAAAAAAGAAAAAAAAGTAGATAACAAAGATATTGATAAAACTGATTACTACTTTATAAATTCTATTGGATCAGATGAAGTTGGTACTGGTGACTTTTTTGGACCTATTGTAGTATGTGCATCATATGTTAATAAAAAAGATATTACATTTTTAGAAGAACTTGGTGTTAGAGATTCAAAAAAATTAACTGATGAAAAAATATTAAAAATAGCACCAGATATAATAAAAAAAATTCCACATTTTGCATATATATTAAAAAATACTGAATATAATAAACTTCAAACTAGCGGATACAATATGAATAAAATAAAAGCAATACTTCATAATAGAGTATTATTATCATTAATGAAGAAAGATAATTATTTATATGATATGGTTGTAGTAGATCAATTTACTCCACCAAGAAATTATTATGCTTATTTAAAAGGACAAGAAAATGTATTTAGAAAAATAACTTTTACTACTAAAGCAGAAGACAAATGTTTATCAGTTGCGTGTTCTTCTATTATTAGTAGATACTTATTCTTAAAAGAAATTGAACAAATGGGAAATGAACTTGGTGCTTTCATACCTAAGGGTGCTAGTGAAATGGTTGATGAATTTGGAAAGAAAATAGTTTCTAAATATGGAAAAGATAAATTATATTCTATTGCTAAATTAAACTTTAAAAATACAGAAAAGATCTTAGAAAACTAAGATCTTTTTTATTTAACAAATCCAATATATATCATAAACAATATTAAAATTATAGTTAATACTATCCCATTTATTTTACTTTTATTATCTTTTTCAGTATCTATTCCAAGTGCCATAGAAATTAAATATCCACCAATAAGTCCACCTATATGAGCAGAGTTACCTATATTGGGACTACTAAAGCCTATAACTAAGTTAAGAAGTATTGCTGGTAATACTTGATTTATTATACTATTTCCAATATATCCTCTATATGAATAGCCAAAATATAAAAGTGCACCTAATAAACCAAATATTGCTCCTGAGGCACCAGCTGCAACTGTATTACTACTTGAAAATACAACTGTAAATAATGAACCCATAATAGCGCTTATAAAATATATTAATATATATTTCATTCTTCCATATAGTTGTTCTACTTGTCTACCTATTACATATAATGCATACATATTAGAAAGTAAATGGATTATTCCAATATGAACAAATGCTGAAGTAATAAGTCTAATATATTCGCCTGATTTTACAAGTGGTATATAATTTGCTCCAAAGTTCTTTAAAGTTTCTATATCTTCTGAACCATTACCATATATATACATAAGAGCAAATACAATTACATTTATTAAAATTAATATATATGTTAATATTGGTTTTTTATTATTCATTACTTTTTCCCTCTTTTCTGTTTCTTCTATAGTTTTAACATTAATATCATTTGTTATTTGCATTATAGCTTTAAAATCATCTTCACTTACAAGTATATTATCTTTTATATCTTTAAAACTTTTAAGTATTATCTCATTATTTACAAGTTCTTCTTCTGTTTTTATAGATACATTAATTATCTTTTTATCATTTATATTATCTATGAGTTTTTCATCAGACAAATTAGTATATATAGAAAGTATATTCATAGAAAAATCAAAGGTTTTTCTTTTAATTTGTTTTGCAATACTCTTAGTTTTTAAATAATCATAATTAAATTGTTCTTCGTTTATTATACTTCTTGTTACTATTCTAATAATGCTATACTCAGAGCCTTTATTTTCAAGCCATACTTCATCTGTTATTCCTTTAATAATAATTGGTTGATAATTTTTCTTTGTTATAAAATAATGAATAATTTTCATAACAAGTAAATCTTTAGAATCAACTATAGTATTATTCATAATTCACCTTCTTTTATTCGTTTTTATATTTTTCTAATATTTCTTCAAATTCCTTTGGTGGTTTTACACTAAATTCCATATATTTTTTAGTTGTAGGATGTATAAATCCTATAGTTTCTGCATGTAACATTTGTCCAAAGCTTGTTGATTTTTTATTACCATATACTGGATCATTTACTACAGGATGGTTAATATATTTCATATGTACTCTTATTTGATGTGTTCTACCAGTTTTTAATATACACTCTATAAGTGTTGCATTTTTATATCTATCAAGTACTTTAAAATTAGTTATTGCTTTCTTAGAATTATTTGATGTTACACACATTTTTTTTCTATCCTTTTCATCTCTACCTATAGGAGCATCAATTTGACCAGTATCATGATTTATAACACCACTTACTAACGCAATATACTTTCTAGTTATAGTTTTATTTTTTAATTGATCTGCTAAAAAAGCATGTGCTCTATCATTTTTAGCAATAAGTAATAAACCACTTGTATCTTTATCTATTCTATGTACTACACCAGGCCTAAAACTACCATTTATAGTACTTAACTCTCTATTATATAAAAGACCATTTACTAAAGTATGACTATAATTACCAGGTGCTGGATGAACTACTACTCCACTTTCTTTATTAACAACTAATAAATCATCATCTTCATATACTATATCAATATCCATTTTTTCTGGTTTTATATCTGAAACTCTCTCTTCATCAGTAATACTAATTACATCACCATTTACTACTTTATAACTATTTTTTATTTTCTTACCATTAACTAAAATAAGATCATTACTTATAAGTCTTTGAAGTTTTGCTCTAGTAAAATCTAAATCCTCTATTTTAGCTAAATATTGATCAATTCTTATACTTTCTTCTAAATCATTAACTATTATTTCTTTTTTCATCCTTATCACCCCAATCACCTAATATTATTAAAATTGCACCTATCACAATAGCACAATCTGCTAAATTAAATATTGCAAATTCATGATTAAATATTATAAAATTCACATAATCAATAACGTGACCTAAGAATATTCTATCTATTAAATTTCCAAATATTCCACCAATTAAAAGACCATATGATATTTTGTTTAATGTTGTTAATTTATTACTTTTAATATACTTAAATAACATAACTAATGCAAAAATACTAGCACATATTAAAAATATCGTATTTCCATTAAATATATTAAATGCTGCACCTTCATTATAACATTTAGTAATATATAGAAAATTATCTATTACTACATTTTTTACATTTAAAATTAAATATTTATCTATAGCAATTTTTATTACTCTATCAAATATTAAAGTTAAAGCAGAAACAACTATCATTTGAATCATTTTTCTTCACCAATAAATATTATAACATTTTTTTAAAGAAAAAAGTATCCTAATAGATACTTTCATTTAATTTTCTTTTTTTACCATTTATAAGTTTCTTAACTGCTTTTTTATATTTAATATCTACTGAATCATTAGTAGATGATAATTCTTCTAAAAACTCTTCCTCTTTAGATATACTAATAATATTACTTTCTTTATCATAATATAAATATTCTTTATAACCATTAATAAAATTCATTATATTATTTTTTGAATTATCTAATATATTATTATCACCATCTATTACTTCTAAATAATAATATTCTAAATGAAAAATATCATCTAAACTAACACTTAACTTTCATCTTTTAATTAAAGTTATAAAAATATTTTTAAGAAACTCATTACCATTAATACGTTTTAATTCTTTCATATACAAAATTCTTTCAAAGTAAGTACCATTATAACATATTTTTTTAAATTGTAAATTTTTTTAGTTCTTAATTTTTAGGCTAATGACTATGCCTTTACAATATGTATGAATATACTATTTTAGAGACTAATTAATTAGGAGGTTAATTTTTTATGAATGAAAACATTATTACACTTGATAAAACTAAAATTGGTGATATTGTTAATGTTTTAAAAATAAATGATAATTCTTTGATAAAAAGAAGATTTCAAGATTTGGGAATAATAAAAAATAGTAAAATTGAATGTGTATTAAAAAGTCCATTTAATGACCCTAAGGCATATTTAATAAGAGGATGTGTTATAGCTATTAGAAATGAAGATGCTAAAGATATATTAGTGGAGATAAAAAATGAATAGTTACGAAAAAATAGTCGCATTAATAGGAAATCCTAATGTTGGTAAATCTACTATATTTAATGCGATTACTAAAATGAACCAACATACAGGTAATTGGCCTGGCAAAACTGTAGAAAATGCATTTGGAGAATATAGTTACAACAATAAGAAATATTTAATGTATGATTTACCTGGTACATATTCATTAATATCACATTCTGATGAAGAAGAAGTCGCTAGAAATTTTATTTGTTTTAATAAAAAAGATGTTACTATAGTTGTTTGTGATGCGGTATGTTTAGAAAGAAACTTAAACCTAGTACTTCAAATATGTGAAATGACTGATAATGTAATTGTTTGTGTAAACTTAATGGATGAAGCCTTAAAAAAGAAAATTAGAATTGATCTAGATAAATTATCTGAATTATTAAATGTGCCCGTTATTGGCTCGTCCGCTAGAAGTAATATTGGACTTAATAAACTTTTAAAAACTATTGAACAAACTACTTATAATAGACCATATAAAATAAAATATAATGATGTTATAGAAAATGCAATTAATATGATTTATTCAAATATAAATGATGATATAAATATAGACAAAAGATTTTTATCTATTAAACTTTTAGATGATGATGAAATAATTATAAATGAAATAAAAAAACAAATAAATAAAAATATATTTAATGAAGAATTAAATATAAAAATAAAAGAAGCTAAAAATTATTTACACCAAAATGATATTACTGATTTAAAAGAAAAAATTACAGAAGAAATTATAAATAAAGCAGAAGAAATAAATAACGAAGTAGTAATTTTTGAAAATAAAGATTACACAAAAAGAGATAGAAAAATAGATAAATTATTAACTAATAAAATAACTGGTATTCCAATTATGATTATATCTTTAATGTTTATTTTTTATCTTACTATAGTATTTTCTAACTATCCATCTACACTTTTGTATAATATACTATTTAATTTAGAAGATAAGATTTATAATTTTTTTAATGTTTTATCTTTTCCAAATCTATTTACAGAAATAACTGTACATGGTGCATATAGAGTTACTGCATTTGTAATATCTGTAATGTTGCCACCGATGATAATATTTTTTCCTTTATTTTCTCTTTTAGAAGATTCTGGAGTATTACCTAGAATTGCATTTAATTTAGATAAAGGATTTAAAAAATGTAATGCTTGTGGAAAACAAGCTCTTACAATGTGTATGAGTTTTGGATGTAATGCAGTCGGTATAACAGGGACTAGAATAATAGACTCAAAAAGAGAAAGATTAATCGCAATACTTACTAATAATTTTATTCCATGTAACGGAAGATTCCCTACTATAATATCTATAATAACTATGTTTTTTATAGTATCTAATAATAAATATAATGCTTTAATTAATTCTTTAATACTAACTATATTTATACTTATAGGAATACTTATTACATTTATAACATCAAAAATATTATCTAAAACTTTATTAAAAGGACTGCCATCATCCTTTACACTAGAACTACCTCCATATAGAAGACCACAATTTTTTAAAGTAATATTTAGATCTATTAAAGATAAAGCATTAAAAGTATTATTAAGAGCAATTATAGTATCTATTCCAGCGGGTATAATTATATGGATATTTACTAATGTAAATATAGATAATACTAGTATTTTAAATCATTTTACAAATATTCTTGATCCTTTTGGTAAACTAATTGGACTTGATGGAACTATTATTTCTTCATTTATACTTGGTATTCCTGCTAATGAAATAGTAATACCTATTGCTTTAATGAGTTATTTAAATACAAACTTAATATCTAATTTTGATAATATTAATGCACTAAAAACTATATTTATAGATAATGGATGGACTATAAAAACTGCAATATGTACTATTTTATTTTCGATAATGCACTTTCCTTGCGCTACTACTCTTTTAACTATAAAAAAAGAAACAAAAAGTATCTGGTGGACTTTCTTATCATTTATAATTCCTACTATTACAGGAATAATTATATGTTTTATTATTTCAAATCTATTAAATTTATTTATATAAAGAGGATATATTTACAAGCATATATCTTTTTTATTGTATATAGTTTTACTTGAAACTTTTATAAAAAAATTTAAAATATTAATACATAGAAATCGATAAAATGATTGATTTTATTATTTAATTTGTTATAATATATGTTAATATTTTATTAGGAGAAATATATATGAAAAAAGAGAAACTAAAAAAACTTAAAAATGATTTAATAGTATTAGGATTAATTGGAGGATTAGCTACTCCAGTCATTGTGCCAGTTGTTTATTCTGCTAAAAATAAAGATGAAAATGGAATTCCAAAATATGTATCTATTCCTTCAGAGTACTCAGATGTAGATGATTATTATAAATATGTAATACAAGATGGTAAAACAGTAAAATTATATAATAGTCAAAATATATATTTGCTTTTCGATAAAGAAACATATGAAGTAACTGAATACATATATTATAATAGAATTATAGGTCGCGAATTATATGATTTATCAAGTGAAAATATGATTTTTTATAGTGATGGTATAGGCATATCATATAATGATGAATATTTTAATTATTTAATAGAAAATAATTATCAAGTTTGCCTTGCTGAAACAAGTGATTATGTTGAGGAACATACTAGTAAAGAATATTATTCACTCGATGAAATAAGAGAATTAGAGCCTCAAATTGCTGAAGGTTTAAAAATTATTAATTCTACTAAAGTTAAAGTGAAATAATCAATAAATTGATTTTAATATAATTTGTACTATCAGTTTATACTGAATTTAAAAACTTCTTAGTTTTTAAATTCCTTTTGTATAGTTCTTAATAACAAAAAAACTAATTCAAATTTTGATGAAGTTGTAAGATAAATGTAGACACATAAAAACTGTCTGCATTTTTTTGTTATAATAAAATTGGAGGAAGAATAT
>CAKPCA010000028.1 GCA_934141145.1 uncultured Bacilli bacterium | reverse complement strand
GGAAAAAGAGTATTTAGAAACTTTAAAAGCAATAAGTAATAAAATTGATGATAAATCAAAGAGTGAATAGAGTGTATAATGTAGGTATACTCTATTTTTATATGTATATCAAAGATAAGGAAAGTGATTTAATGACAAAAGGAAGACTATGCATATTACAGAAGAATCACAAGATTTGATTTTACAGATTTTAATAAAATTTATGACAATGAGATATTAAGAATAGTAGGAAAGATTATGAAAAAGTTTTGAATCGCACATTGGATAAAAAATAAAACTATGATATACTTATATTAGTGAATGGACGTGGACAATGTCCACAATATGTCCATGTTAGAGAAATATTTATAGTACAGTTAATATCATAAATACAAATAATACTATAAGTATAAATAACACTGATAATATGGGAACATTCATTACATGTGACTCTGGTAAGAAGTACACGCAATGCTGTTGTAAATAGCTTATTCTATAAGAATTTGTGAGTTTGGTAATAGTCAAAAAAATGCACAAAATTGTACATATAATTTGATTTGTGCACATTTTGTGCTCATAAAACTCAAAATATATAGTAGAGATAATACTATATAAGTATTGGGCAAGGATGAACTTGTGACAATGGTAAGAAATATAAACAATGTTGCGGCAAATAACCTCGCAAAGTTTTATAAATAAAGGAATTGTTAAAAATATAAAAAATAATAAATTTATCCACAGATGACATTTGCCCGTTTCATTGGATTTTATAATGAAGGAGAGATAACTATGGTAAACATAAGAAAACGTGGAAAGGTATATAAATACGGATTTGAAATAGCAATAGTTGAGTAAACCAGAAAATGGATAACAAAGTCATGGTATCCAAGCTATGCATGTCCACCAGTTTATGAATGTCTACAAGAAAAAGTATGCGAAAGATATATTGTGCAGGAAGTTCCATATATAATGCCTATACATACTAAAATAGTTAATCATCATATCTATGAACATTCTTATAAAAAATGTTACACAATGAGTGAATGTGATACATATGAAAATATATATGATCCTTGTTGTAAAAACTTCTAGAAATAGAAGTTTTTTTAATGTTTGTTTTAACAAAAAATATCTTTTTGTATGATATAATAAATTTATTAAAGAAAATATTTATAACGGGAGGATTTATGAAAATATTTATAATATCAAGTGCAGCATTTTATGACAAAATTAAACCAATAAGGGAATATTTAGAAAGTAAAGGTTTTGAATTATTAATGCCAAATACATATGATTCACCTAACCTAGTAAAATTAGCATGGGAAGAAGGATATGAAGCTCATGCAAAATTAGTACAAAAACTTTTCAAAATGAGTGAAGAAAAGATTAAAAATGTTGATGCTATTCTATGCATTAATTTTGAAAAAAATAATATTGAAAATTATATTGGCGGTGCTACATTTATTGAAATCTATGAAGCATTTAAAAATAATAAAAAGATATATTTATATCATGATATTCCAAAAGGAATGTTATATGATGAACTTGCTAGTTTTGAACCTATAGTGATTAATGAAAATTTAGATTTGATTAAATAATTTTGAAAGGATAAAAATTTATGAATGTAAGCAAATTAAAAAATGTAGATTCTATGATTTAAGAGAAAGTTATGAAACTAAAATATTAAACAATGGTATAAAGACAAGAGACGTTGCTGATTTATTAGGTCATAAGAATATAGAAATAACAGAAAACTTTTATATTTCTAGCACAGAAAGTTCTAGAAAATACGCAACGGAATTATTTGATAATATATAAAAATCTGAAACAATAAATAAAATTATAGAATATAATATTGACTCTCAATAGTTTGACTAATCTTAATGTATAGTATATAATTATGAGCAGAAAAAAATGTATGATTTCCCAATTCATACAATTTATTGAACTTTGAAATATGGTATAGTATTGGCAGTGAATGAATGTAGATGGTGTCAACAATTTGTCCGTAGTAGAGAAATATTTATAATATAAATAGTACGGATAATACAAATATATGGAAGTACAAAGTTCTTGTGGTTCTGGTAAGAAATATAACAATGTTGTGGTAAATAAGAAAAAATTAAATTAATGGATGTCAACATATAAAATTTGTTGACATCTTTTTGTTCAAATATAAAAGTGGGAAGTAGCAAGAAGAATATATATGTTAATACCTATATAAAATGTGAAAATAGAATTTTGATTAAATAACAAACTTTTTTAACAAATATAAAAATGTGACATTTTTTTAGGAATTTAATTTGATTGAATTATACCAAATTGATTGTTTAATAATGTAAATAATAGTATAATGTTTAATATAAATTAACTAAAAAATATTTAGATAAGGGGGAACAAGTATGGATAATAAATTAATCGGAAATGAGAAGAACATTTTATTTTATAATGACGAAGAAGGCAATACAAAAGTAGAAGTACTATTAGAAAATGAAGATGTTTGGTTAAATGCCGAAGCATTATCAACACTTTTTAATATTGATAGAAGTGGAATTGTAAGGCATATTAACAATATTTATAAAGATGAAGAGTTAGATGAAAATAGCACATGTGCAAAAATTGCACATATGGGTAATGATGGTAAGCAAACTTACAATACAAAATATTATAATCTTGATATGATTATTTCCATAGGGTTTAGAGTTAACTCTAAAAAGGCAATTAAATTTAGAACTTGGGCAAATAAAATAATTAAAGATTATATGATTCAAGGTTTTGCATTAGACGATGAAAGATTTTTAAAAGCAAGAAAATCTGATCAGAAGTATTTTAAAAGATTACTTGAAAGAATTAAATTAATCCGTACTAGTGAGAGAATGTTTTATCAAAAAATTACTGATATATTCGCTGAATGTTCTATTGATTATGATAAAAATAGTGATACTGCAATAACTTTTTATAAAACTATTCAAAATAGATTTCATTATGCAATTACTGGAAATACTGCTGCTGAAATAGTTTATAACAGAGTGGATTCTAAAAAAGAAAATATGGGCTTACTACCTGGGAAAATTCGCCTGATGGAAAAATTTTAAAATCTGATGTAATTATTGCAAAGAATTATTTACATGAAAAAGAAATTAAGAATTTGAATAATTTAGTAAACTTATTTTTGGATATTGCTGAAAATAATGCAGAAAGAAGTATAACAATGTATATGGAAGATTGGAAAAATGAAGTAGAAAATGCCTTAAAAGTTTTCCATTATGAAGTTTTAGAAGGAAAAGGAAAAATTTCTCGTAAACAAGCAGTCGAAAAAGCAGAAAATGAATATGAAAACTATAAAGTTATACAGGATAAGAATTATGTGTCAGATTTCGATAGACTATTAAGTGAAACAAAGCAAATTGAAAATATATAAATAAATTGCCTATTAGATAAAAAATAAATAAAAATAATGAATCAAAGAAATGGATTATAATACCATTTCTTTTTTTGACAAAATATGATATAATTTATATGTTCATAATATAGGGTAGGTGATTTTATGAATAACGAATTAAAAACTACACTAAATGATTTATTATTAAATATTAACAATATTTGGAGGTTACTTTGACATAGATTCTAAAAAAGAAGAATTAAAGAATCTTCAAAGTAAATTAAACATTTTATATAGTAATAGTGATTTTAATAGTGATGAAAGTATATCTATTTCTAAAAAGATAGGAAATATAACAAAACAAATTGATGATATAAATGCTTTGAAATCAACAATTAGTTCTTACATTGAAATTGTAGAATTAAATGATGATGAAATGACTAAAGAAGTATTAGATAATTTAGATAAAGTTAAGAAAAAGATAGAAAGTTTAGAACTAGAAACAAAGTTATCTGGTCCAAATGATAAAGAAGATGCAATACTTGAAATACATTCTGGAGCAGGTGGTACGGAAAGTTGTGATTGGGCTGAAATGCTCTTTAGAATGTATACAAGATGGTGTGAAAAAAAAGGATATGCCTATGAAATTTTAGATACGTTATATGGTGAAGAGGCAGGAATCAAAAAAGTAATAATGCTTATTAAAGGTTTAAATGCATATGGTTATTTAAAGTGTGAAAGAGGTGTACATAGATTAGTTAGAATATCACCATTTGATTCAGCAAAAAGAAGACATACATCTTTTGCAGCAGTTGAGGTAACACCTAAGTTAAATGATAATATCAATATTGAAATAAAAGATAGTGATATAAGAGTAGATGTATATAGAAGTAGTGGTGCTGGAGGACAAGGAGTAAATACAACGGATAGTGCTGTTAGAATAACACATTTACCAACAGGAATTGTTGTAACTTGTCAAAACGAAAGAAGCCAGTTAAAAAACAAAGAAACCGCAATGCAAGTTTTAAAATCTAAACTATATTTACTAGAAGAAGAAAAGAGAAAACAAGAAATAAGTGAAAATAAAAAATCACAAAGTGATATAAATTTTGGCTCTCAAATAAGAAGCTATGTAATGCATCCATATTCAATGGTAAAGGATCATAGAACAGGCTATGAAACAAGCAATGTAAATAAAGTTTTAGATGGAGATATAGATGATTTTATAGAAAGTTATTTAAATTATAAAGAATAGAATTGGAGGAGTAAAGATGGAGTTTATTAGAATTACAGATGTAGAAAAAACATATCAATCTGGTGTAACTGCATTATATGGTCTAAATCTAAATATTAAAAAAGGAGATTTTGCCTTTATAATTGGTGCATCAGGAAGTGGTAAATCAACACTTATAAAAATGCTTTATAGAGAAGAAAAACCAACTCATGGTGAAATTATAATTGGTGGAGTTAATGTAGGTAAATTAAGAAATAGAAAGGTTTATAAACTAAGAAGAAAACTAGGTGTAGTATTCCAAGATTTTAAATTATTACCAAGATTAACAGTATATGAAAATGTAGCTTTTGTACTTGAAATGTTTGGTTATGATAAGGCAGAAATAAGAAAGAAAACATTAAAAGCACTTGATCTAGTAGGATTAAAAGAAAAAGTTAAAAGTTATCCACATGAATTATCAGGAGGAGAACAACAAAGAGTAGCAATAGCAAGAGCAATTGTTAATGCACCAAAATTATTAATATGTGACGAACCAACAGGAAACCTAGACCCAGATACATCCCTTGAAATAATGAAAGTATTAGAAGTTATAAATGATTTAGGTACAACTGTAATAGTTGTTACGCATGATAGAGATATAGTTAATAAAATGAAGAAAAGAGTAATTTTACTTGATAAAGGTAGACTAAAAAAAGATTTTGCGAAAGGAACTTATGATAAGAATGAGAAACATTAGAATATTAATAAGAAATATAAGAGATGGTCTTAAGAATGTAATAAGAAATTTTAGCTTATCCCTAGCATCTATATCATGTATAACAGTAACACTAGTAATTGTTGCAGTCGCAATGGTTGGTTCATTAAATGTAGAAAATTTCACAAAAATAATTAGAGATGATTTTACAATAGTAACATATATAAAAACTGATGCGGATGATACAAAAAGAAATGAAATAAAGTCATCTATAGACAAATTAGATAATATAGAGTCAGTAACTTTTGATTCAAAAGAAGAAATAGCAGAAAAAATGAAAAAAGAATCTGCAGTATTTAATGATATAATTTCAACTTGGGGTGAAGGAGAAAATCCTTTATATGATACATATTTAGTAAAAGTAACAGATTCAGAAAAAATTTCATCAATTGCTAAACAAATAGAAAAAATAGATGGTGTAGTGATGGTTAAATATGGTGAAGGAATGATAGATTCATTACTATCTATATTTAAAATATTAGAGAAAATATTAATAGTTATAGTAGTATCTTTAATAATAGTAACAGCATTCTTAATAATTAATACAATTAAAATTACAATATTTAGTAGACAAGAAGAAATAGAGATAAAGAGATTAGTAGGTGCATCAAATACATCAATAAAACAACCATTTGTTATAGAAGGTTTATTTATTGGTTTAATAGGTTCAATAATTCCAGTATTAGCAACTATATATGGTTATTCAATTCTTTACGATAAAACAGGTGGTAAGATTTTCTCTCAATTTATTAAGTTAGTAGAACCTTATCCATTTGTATTCTATGTTTCATTAGTACTTATATTAATTGGTGTTATTGTTGGTATGATTGGTAGTAGTAAAGCTGTAAGAAAGTATTTAAAAATATGATAAAGAAAATAAATAGTAGGATAGTAGCTGGTTTATTTGCATTATTTATATTTGTCAGTTTTCCTATTAATACAAGTGCTAAAACACTTGGTGATTTAAAAAGTGAATATAATAAATTAGAAGAAAAGTATAAACAAAACCAATCACAAAAGAAAAATAATGAAGCAGAGACAACTGCTGCATCAAAAAGAATTGATAGTATATATGGCGAACTAGCACAAGCAGAACAGGATATAGCAAACTTAAATAAAGAAATAGAAAAATTAAATAAAAAAATTGATGAAAAAAGTGAACAAGTAAAAGATTTAATGAGATTCTTTCAAGTGTCTGAAGGTGAATCAACATATTTAGAATATATATTTTCAGCAAGCAGTATAACAGATTTTATTTATAGATTATCTGTAACTGAACAGTTATCTACATACAATAATAAACTTATAAATGATATGCATGCTATGATTAAACAAAATAATGAAAATATTGCTAGTTTAAAAGCAAAAGAAAAATCATTAGAAAATTTACAGATAGAATTAAAACAAAAGTTAGTAGTTCTTTCAGAACAACATGCTACTCTTGATGAAGAAGAGGAATCAATAGAAAAAGATATTCAGTATAGTAAACAAATAATAGATTTCTATTTAAAGGCAGGTTGTAAAGAGAGTGACGATATTAATAGTTGTGTTAGAGGACAATTACCGGCAGATACTAAATTTTGGAGACCATTACAATCAGGAACTATGTGGAGCACATGGTACTCTGATGTTTTGACAGGCACTGGTGGAAGATGTAGATCACATGCAGGAGTAGATATAGCAGCACCTGGTGGAACACCAATATATGCTGTTGCAGCAGGTAAAGTTTCAGTAGCAGCATATTCAAGTGATGGATATGGTAATAAAGTAGTTATTCAACATAATATAAATGGTAGTATATATACTACGTTATATGGACATATGAGTAGAATAAATGTTAAAAAAGGTGATGTAGTAACAAAAGATAGCATAATAGGTTATGTAGGAAGTACAGGTAATAGCCAAGGAAATCACTTACATTTAAATGTTTGTCAAGGAACAAAGAGTTGTTTAATTAGATCAGATACAGTAGATCCAGGTGATTACATAAACTTCCCTGCAAATAAAAAATCATTCACAAATAGAACAACCGCATATTCAGGATATTTTTCTGATGAATGTCACTGGAGAAAATAAAAATAAATAGTACTAAGTACTATTTATTTCCTAAATTGAAATTTCAACCGCACCACAAAGGTGCGGTTTTTTGATAAAATAAAAGAGCCCACCCAGCCAGGAGGACTCATAAATGAATTATACACAATTAACAGAAAAAAAGAAAGTAGAAATAGATATTTTATTAAAACAAGGAATGTCTATGAGAAAAGTTGCGGAAATACTAGGAATAAGTCATTCAACAATATCAAGATATAAAGCAGGAATATATAAAAAAAGAGAAATAAATATAAAAGAAAAATATAAAATATTTCTTGAATATTTATATTCGCATTATGACTATAGAAATAACTCAATAGAAGTATGTATATTCATGTTTAAAAAAAGATACAAAGGAGTAATATGCCCTTCTACTAAACAAGTATATAATTGGATTAATGAAGGAAAAATAGAAATAAATAAAAATAATATGTGTTATAAAAGAAGAAAAAATAAAATAAAAGGTGGGATGATGACACATACAAAATGGAATCTAGATAATAAAACAGTTTTACCAATAAGTTTAAGGCCAAAATATATAAATAAAAGAGATGAGCCAGGGCATTTAGAAATAGATTCTATATTAGGAAAAAAGAATGAGCAAGAATCAATAATATCAATTGTAGATAGATGTACAAGACGATTATGGTTAATAAAATCAAACTATAAAAATGAGTATTATACATCAAATTTAATATACAATTATATTATAAAAAATGAAATAGATGTTAAATCAATAACAGTAGATAATGGATTAGAATTTCAAGCATTAGGAATAACTGCAAAAAAAGTTGGGAGTAAAATTATATAAATGTGATCCATACTGTTCATTCCAAAGAGGAACCAATGAAAGAACAAATGCATTAGTAAGAAGATATATACCAAAAGGAGAATCTATGAAACTAAAACCACAAATATATTTAGATGACATTTGCTTCAATATAAATAGTATGCCAAGAAAAATATTTGACTATAAATGTGTTTATGATGTAGAATTAAATTACTATAAATAAGTGGTGCGGTTGAAATTACAAAAAAGAAAATAAATAGTACTAAGTACTATTTATTTTCAGAGTGTTGACAAAGTTCAATACTCTTTTCTTTTAGAAAAAAGTATGGTAAAATTAAATTGCGAGAAAAAATT
>CAKPCA010000027.1 GCA_934141145.1 uncultured Bacilli bacterium | reverse complement strand
GTATTACTTCTTTTTCTCTTTTTTCTTTATTTACTGTATATTCTTTTATTGTTGTTATTTTTTTATCCTCCTTTTTTTATTTTGAGTATATTTTTTTCACCTTCATTTATACCCTTCATTACTTATATTTGCTATTTTTTTCTCTTTTCTCCTAATTTTAAAAAAATATTTAAGTTTCCTTAAATATTTTTATTCCATTTTCATTTCAAATAATATATCTCTAAGTTCAGTTGCTCTTTCAAAATCTAATTCTTTAGCAGCTTCCATCATTTCTTTTTCGATTTTTTCCATCATCTTTTGTTTATCTTTTTTATTATATGCTTTACTAATTTCTTTATTTTTACTAGTATCTGTATTTTTAATTACATCTCTAATTTCTTTCTTTATAGTAGTTGGTGTGATATTATGTTCTTTATTATAGGCAATTTGAATAGTCCTTCTTCTTTCGGTTTCTTTAATTGCTTTTTCCATTGCATCACTAATAGTATCAGCATACATTATTACATGTCCACTAGAATTTCTAGCAGCTCTTCCTATAGTTTGTATTAAACTTCTTTCACTTCTTAAGAAACCTTGTTTATCCGCATCTAGTATTGCGATAAGTGATACTTCTGGTATATCTATTCCTTCTCTTAAAAGGTTAACACCTACTATGGCATCATATTTACCAAGTCTTAAATCACGAACTATTTCCATTCTTTCTAAAGTTTTAATTTCATTATGAAGGAATGCAACTTTTATATTCGCACCTTTTAAATAATTAGTAAGTTCTTCACTCATTCTAATTGTTAAAGTAGTAACAAGTGTTCTTTCATTCTTTTCTATTCTATTTTGTATTTGTTCTATTAAGTCATCTATTTGATTTTGTGATGGTTTTACTTCAATAGTTGGATCAAGTAAACCAGTAGGTCTTATTATTTGTTCAGCAACTTTATTATGTACTTTTTCTAGTTCATAATCTCCAGGAGTTGCGGATACATATATAACTTCATTAATTTTTTTCTCAAATTCATCAAATTTTAAAGGTCTATTATCAAGTGCACTTGGAAGTCTAAAACCATATTCAACAAGAACACTTTTTCTCATTCTGTCACCATTATACATCGCACGAACTTGTGGAAGAGTTACATGAGATTCATCGATAACCATTAAATAATCATCAGGAAAGAAATCAAGCAAGGTAGTAGGAGTTTCTCCTTCTTTTCTAAATGCTAAATGTCTACTATAATTTTCTATACCTTTACAAAAACCAGTTTCTTCCATCATTTCAATATCATAATTTGTTCTTTGCTCTAGTCTTTGTAGTTCTAATAATTTATTATTTGCTTTAAAGTATGCGAGTCTTTCTCTTAATTCTTCTTTTATATTTTTAACAGCTAATTTTAATTTGTCTTCACTTGTAACAAAGTGTGATGCCGCAAATATTGTTATTGTTTGTTTTTGAGAGATAACAGCGCCTGTTGTAGTATCAAATTCAATTAATTTTTCAACTTCATCCCCAAATAAATCTATTCTGTATGCAGTAGTTCTAGAATAAGCAGGTACTACTTCAATAGTGTCACCTTTAGTTCTAAATGTTCCACGAACTAAATCCATATTATTTCTTTCATAAAGCATCTCAACTAATTTTTCAAGTATTTGATCTCTATCAATTATATCTCCAACTTTTAGCGATAATGTTTTATTTTCATATTCTTCTTTTTCACCTAAACCATATATACATGAAACAGAAGCAACTACTATTACATCATCTCTAGAAATAAGTGCGCTAGTTGCGCTATGTCTAAGTTCATCTATTTCATCATTAATAGACGCATCTTTTTCAATAAATGTATCACTTGATGGAACATAGGCTTCCGGCTGATAATAATCATAGTAAGAAACAAAATATTCAACACGGTTTTCAGGGAACAACTCTTTTAATTCCGAGTATAATTGACCTGCAAGAGTCTTATTATGAGCTAAAACTAGCGTTGGTTTATTAACTTTTGCGATAACGTTTGCGATTGTAAAAGTTTTACCAGTCCCCGTAGCCCCTAGTAAAACCTGGTATTTCTCATGATTATTAATTCCATCTACTAATTCTTTTATAGCCTCTGGCTGATCACCGCTTGGCTTATATTTTGATACTAATTTAAACATAGATCCTCCTCATTATGATTCATATCAACCAGGAAATTCGTGTCCTCTTATCAAAAATTCGTGTCTAACACTACTTAAAAAAGTCTAATTTTTGGTGAATACGCATAGGACACGAATGTCGGCCACAAATTTATTAAATAACACTAAATAAAACTGGATAATACTAGTTGTTTTCCAATAACTTATTTTAACACTTAATTTGCAATAAAACAAGGAAGCCATCATAACTTCCTTATATATTATTAACTATTATTTTTTTAATAATCTTTTTATAACTAAAAAATCTTCTGGATATTGTTTTAGACAATGATTATCTTTATCAATAATAAATGGTGGTATAAACACTACATTCCATCCATTTTTAATATATTCTTCTAATTCTTTTTCATAATTTATACAACTTGTTGTAATAGTTTTTTCTTGCATAGATTCAATTTTATGGAACCCACAACATCTAACTAATACATCCCCAATATCATCGTTTGTCCAATCTATTATTTTGTCAATTTCATTTTGTGGACTTTCTGTATATATATATAAATCTTCAAAGAATCTATAAAAACATGCATTAGCATTAATTATACCTAAAATTAATTGGATTATATGGTTTTCTCTCGTTACTGGTATTCCATTAATTGACTCTAAATATGCTGGCTGACTTATATAATTTAAAAACACCTTAAATTGTCCTGCAGATATATAACCATTTTCTTTTATTTTTTTAGACTGATTTAAATATCCGTTTGAAATTTTATGATTGTCTAATATATTTTCATTATTATTTATAAAATATTTCATTTTATTATAATTGAACGTTAAATCCCTACCGCTATGTCCATATTTCCCGGCATTATATAAATAACCATTAGGTGTTATATACCATGCATCTGGTTGATATAGATTATCTACTTTATCTGGAATATAGTGAATAGTATTGTATTTTTTTAATTCATTTATCGCTTCTATGATTGTTTTATTAAGTGAAGTATAATACTCTTTATTTTTTGGAAATAAATCTATATAAATAAATGATAATCTTTTGATTAAGTATAAATAATTTTCTATTGCTCTAGAAGAAAAATCTATTTTTTTATATTCATCTAATATCCAATATATTTCTTCTTCAATACTTTCAAACTCACTAGAAACAGAACAGGCATTTTCGTAATCAATATATATATTTTTTTTAAACCACTCATCAATATTAAAATTTTTATAAATATTAATTAATGATTCACCATTTTTAAATAAATTTGCATATTTTTCTATAAATAAAAATGGTATTTTATAATTACATATTACTTTTTTTCTATTATCTTCGATATCAACTAATGGTAAATAATAATTCAATCTATGTTCTAATTCTTTATAATACCTAACCATATAATCACGCTCTTATCATTAAATCCTAATTTTTCTTAAAAAAAGGTCTTTTTTTTCATAATAATATATCATATATTATTGTTTTTTTCAATTTTTTTATGGACACGAATCTTGGCCACAAATTTATTTTCTAACTTTTGATTTTACCTAGTGTTATTTAGATATTTAATTAGGATTAGATAACACTAAAAAGTACTAAATAAAAAGTTTTTTGTGAGGTTGCTATAGTAAGAAACAAAATATTCAACATGGTTTTCAGGAAACAACTCTTTTAATTATGAGTATAATTGACCAGCAAGTGTCTTATTATGAGCTAAAACAAATGTTGGTTTATTAACTTTTGCAATAACATTTGCGATTGTAAAAGTTTTACCATTCCCCGTAGCACCTAGTAAAACCTGGTATTTCTCATGATTATTAATTCCATCTACTAATTCTTTTATAGCCTCTGGTTGATCACCACTTGGTTTATATTTTGATACTAATTTAAACATAATAAATCTCCTTTTTAATCATTTGTATTTTATCATTTTATATCTAATAAAACAAGGTAATTACAAAAATACCTTGTTCTTATTATTATCAATTTTTTAACTAAATTATTTATTCTTTCTTAACAATTTTATTTGATTTAAACCGCTATCTCCTTGATGATTATATTCTTTATATAATTCCAACTGATGATTATATCCATCATTGCTTATTAAGTATTCCCTTATTTCTTTTATAAAATTATCGTCGCTTAATCTTTTATGTGAACTTTGTATATTTTCATCTTCGTATAATGATAATAAATATAATCCTGTTACACTTTCAAAGTAACTATATCTTGGATTTTTAAAATATTTATTATTAAATACACACATATTGCTTTTTATAGCAATCATTATTATATCGTGATAGTATTTTTTTAACATCTCATTTTCACTTGTCTCATATGCATAAATAAAAGATTCTAGTGCTATTGTTCCATTTTTTAATATAGTCCAATCTACTAATGGATTAGCAATAACCTTTAAATTATAAATTAACAATTCTTGCTTTTTAGGAAGCATGGTAAATAATGGCTCAGAAGAAGTACCAATACAAATATTTGGATCTTTAATCATATTTTCTTTTACCATATCAATATATATTTTATATAAATTATCTGAATCTATTCTAATAATATATTTTAATAATGATTCGTCATAAATATGTTGTTGATTCCATAAATTTAGAATTTTATTTTCTGTTTCTTTAAATGAATCAACATTATATTTTTCAGCAAATATTTTTAAATTCTTTAAGTAATTTATAATTTTATGGTTCAAATTATCGTCATCTATTGAATTATATAAATGTTTTAAAATTTTTTCCAAATTTATATTTTTAAAATCATCATTTATTAATACTTTTTCCATTATAAATTGTATATTTTCACTATCTTCTAATGTTCCATTTGATAAAATTAGTAAATAATTCATTTCACAAATCAAGTTATAGTATTCTTCAATAATAATATTTATTGTCATATTTCCCCCTACAAATTAATAATATTATACTTTTTAAAATTTTTAGTTCAATTAATTTTAATAAAAATTCATCAATATGTTTTCTAGTAAATTATTTTAGCACTTATTTAATATTAAAACAAGAAAGCGTATTTACTTTCCTGTTTTATTGTTGTACTTTTTTACTAAAATTCTTTATGTTAATTTTACTATATAAAGTATTTATATCTTTCAGAATAAGGTACTTTTCTTTTTATAAGATCCGCTTCTTCTTTATATTTTTTGTCATAATGAGAGGCAAGTGAATATTCATTTGTATCTGTTATTATAAATGCTTGTTTTTTGTTATCAAAAATAACTTTAGGTATTTGAACAATATTATAACCCATAATCAAATAATTAAAATAAAATTCATATGGATTCATTTTTGTTGTAGTTATTGTACTATTTACTTGTGTTTCTATTTTATCAAAACCAATTGTTGAAACGGCGAAATCTTTCATGAATTCATCTGTTATTAAATCCATAAGTTCATTTTCGGATAGATCATGAAAAGTATTCATTACAATATTTAGTACCGTTTTATATTCTAAATCATTACATGTTTCTAACATTTTTTTAGATTTTTCATAAGCATCTTTATATGTAGAAATATTATGATCAAAATAAGGATGATTTTTTAAAACTTTTTTAATATCACTACTATTCTCCAATAATTTAAGAAAATAATCATATACTTGAATTTTACTTTCTAATAACATTAATAATACTTTTCTGCAATCTAACGAATAAAGATTTTTTAAAAATGGGCTGTAATTAAAAATCTCTAAACAATTCATATTTAAATAATTTCTAACATTACCAGCAGAGATATCATTGTTAAGAAATTTTTGATAATCATTAATTAAGTTATTTTTAAGTGAAATTAAGTATTCTTTAGGTTCTTTGGGTTTACTTAATGAAATTATTGGTTTTTCACCCAATATCTCTAGTGATTTTTCTAATTCTTCAAAAAAGTTAGCAGAACAATGATCTGTAGTCATATAATATATTTTGTTATTTGGCATTATAAATGCTGGAGTTAATGTTAATGGTGTTGATAGTACACCAATTTTTATATTATCTTCAGTTATATTTGCTAATTCTACGGTTAATGGTTTTAATTCCTTATAATTTAGTGTCATATAATCACGGGTCCCTCAAAATTTTTGATTTAGTATAACACAAAATATATAAAATTGCTATATAAAACAAATAAACACAGTTATAATTACATTTTATTTGAAAGTAAAACAAGAAAGTTAATATAACTTTCCTGTATGTTAATTTAAAATTTATAACCATAATCTCTCAATAGGTTCTTTTTTAAATTTGCTGCTCTTTCTACTTGTTCATGCCTAATTTTTTCATTTAGTTCTTTCTGTTCTAGATAATATAACCTTTCTTTTGCCTCAAATAAAACATATGCTTCATATATACTCAAGTCCTCATATTTCTTTTGATACAATTCAATGTATTGTTTTAGTTGATTATTTGTTTCTAGCTTTGAAATACATTTAGATGCTAGTTCTCTATCTGATTCTGTTAATCTGCTTCTAACAAATGATGTCAAGGATGTATGCATAAAATTAAAAACAAGATCATGTTCCTCTTTATTACATTCTTTCTTTTTATATTTTAGTAATAACTCTGATATTACAACTTGTTTTTTGATTTTTAAATATTCATTTATTTCATCTAATGGAACAGAATTAATATTATTATTTTGCAATTTTTCTAAAAGTAATACTTCATCAGGTTTTAGATAATTTGTAAATTTTATCCATATATCAAGTGCATTTTCTAAATTTGCATATGAATCACTTATCACTAGATAAGATAATGGTATATTACTATTATTTATTATAAGTTTGGCCATATTAAATCTCCTTATCTATACAAAAACTATCTTTTTTATCAAATATAGTCGTTTTTTTAAACTAAAGAAAATTTTATTTTCTACGTAAAATTTTTATTTTTCTATTATAATTATGTTGATCTCTCGAAGTTGCGATAAAAGCTTGTGGTCCACCTTCAAATAAAGTTTCAAAAAAATTCATATTCATTTCTTTTAGATTATTGCATACTACCCCTGCTTCATGAAGCACTTTAACCATTTCTGGTGATGAGACATAAATATTCTCAATTGCTAAATCTAAAGCAGTTTTACCCTGAGCATTTTTTTGTTCTAAATCTATATTATGTTCAACTAAATACTTAACTATTTCCAATTGATATTCTTTTTCCATTTCTTCATATTCTCTCATAGAATATGTTTCATTCCATATCATTCTACGATATTCTTTTAGCTCTTCAGGAACATCCCATTTTTTATAAGCATGAGGTGAAAATAAAGGTATATCTTTACAAGCATACATTAATGCATTTAAACCTTTTTCATCAATTGCATTTATATCGATTCCTGCTTCAACCAATAATTTAACAACTTCAATATTATTACCATAACTTGCAACATGTAAAGCAGTTTGTTTAAAATCATTTGCATGATTTAAATCGATTCCATTAGTAATTAATGATTTAATGTATTCAGTTTTAGGAGCACGTCCTACTGCAAAACAAATTGATAGCATAAGTAAATTTATTCCTTTTTCAGTTTGTATATTAATATCATGTCCTTCACTTAAACATTTATCTAATTTTTTAAGATCACAGTCTAAAGCAGATCTTATCATTTCATTTTCTCTCCATATTTCCATAACAATCCTCCTATACATTATATATTGTAACATATAATACACTATGTTCACAATTTAATAAATTAAATTTTTACAATTAAAAACACTTTTTACTTTTTCTTTAAACTATCAACACTATTACCAAGATTTTTTCTGGTGAAAGTCTATAAAAATCAAAAGAATATCTACGTTTATGCTAAATCAAGAAAGTAATTATAACTGCCGCCTTTATCTTCATATTTTTTAGCAAAGCTCTTTATAACATCAAGTGCATCAGATCTATTATTATTAGCACCTTTAATATCATTTTCATTACTTGATTTATATAGTATATTGTCCATATCTACAATCAAATCTCTAACTAGATAACTATCTACAATATGTTTTTCTATGCCATTTAAAAAATGATAATATTCAGCATAATTATAATGTGGATCAGGCAAAATTGTTCCATTTTTTGTCTTATAAAAAGCTTGTCTTGGAAATGAAGGCACATAAACATAATGTATATAATTTATTAAATATTATTTTTTAAGTTTTTTTAATGATGATTTTTCTTTATCAGATACCCTATATGATTCTATTATTTTTTGTATTGATTTATTAAATGTCCAATTATCTATTTTTGAAAATTTTAAATATTCTAAAGTAATATTTTTTTCTTTAATGTATGCGATTGATATAAACCATGCGATTGCCATTTTAACATAATAATCATTATTATTAACATTATCAATCATATAAAATATATCGTTTAAATATTCTTTATCTATGTAATAATTTAAAAACATAACTATGGCGAATCTCACTTCATATTCTTTAATTGAGACGGCATACTTTTGAAGGAACTTCCACATTTTTTCCTTATTTTTATTAGTTATTTTTAAGTTAGAACATAGTGTATCACAAACAGCCCAATTATCTATTAGTGGTATAAATTTTTTTAAATAAAAGATTGTTTCATCTATGTCTATTTTACAATTGCCAATAACTAAGGCTTTTAAAATTACTTCTTCATAATATTCTGGCTTATAATTATCTAAAAAATCTTTATAATTTTCCTTTATTATATCTTTGGAAATACTTCTTAATATTGGAACTCTTACACCAATAATTTCATATTTTGTGTTATTGCATAATTTACTATGAAATTCTTTATATTTTAAATCTTGTAATTCAAATAATCTTTCTCTTATATTCATTTTAGATACTCCTTACAGCTTTGAAAATACATTACTTAATTTAGTATTAAATACCATAGTCGCATAGTTATCATATGGTGTTTTATCTTTATTAATTAGTATTAAATTATCTCCACTAAAATACCTTATTAAACTTGCGGCAGGATATACAGTTAATGAAGTACCGGCGACTATTAAAGTATCGCATTTTTCTATATATTGTATTGCCTTTTCAAAAGTATCATTTAATGGTTCTGAATATAATACTACATCTGGTTTTATTATTCCTAAACATTCACACTTAGGTACATCTTTACTATTAAAAACATATTTAGCATCATAAAATTTTCCACATTTAATACAATAATTTCTATAAATAGAGCCATGTAATTCAAGAACATTTTTTGTTCCTGCTTTGGTATGTAACCCATCTATATTTTGTGTTATTACTGCTTTTAATTTTCCTCTTTTTTCTAATTCGGTTAGTTTATAATGTGTAATGTTAGGTTCTATATTTAATGAATTCATTTTATCTTTATAAAACTTATAAAATTCTTCTGTATTATAATAAAAGAAGTCATGACTTAAAATTTGTTCTGGTGGATAATCATATTTTTGATTATATAATCCATCTTTACTTCTAAAGTCTGGTATACCACTTTCTGTTGAAACTCCAGCTCCTCCAAAAAATACAATATTATTACTTTCTTCTATTATTTTCTTTAATTTGTCAATTTCATTCATAAAATTACCTTCTTTTGAATAATTATATCATAAAGGTTTGACTTTAATTAAATAAGTTGGTATTATTTATCTAGAAGGAGTTGATAACATGGCAAAATTTTGTACAAAATGTGGTAATGAGTTAAATGATTCTAATTTTTGTGAAAAATGCGGAGCTAAAAATGAAGATGCTAATACTAATAACGCTGGTACAGTACAAATTAATCAAACTATAGTAACTAAACCTAAAAGTAATGGTTTTGCAACTGCTGGTTTCATTATTTCTTTAGTATCACTTTTATGCTGTGGTAGTACATCTACTTTTGGTCTTATTTTTTCAATAATTGGACTTGTAACAGCTAAAAAATATGATGGTAATGGTAAAGGTCTTGCTATTGCAGGTATAATTATTAGTGCAATTTCAGTAATACTTTTAATTCTATTTTATGTATTAGGTATTGCAGCCTCATTTATAGATACTATAAATACTAGTAATTCTTATTCATCTAGTATTTACTAAACTATGATTAATTCATAGTTTTTTAGATTATATGAAAAAAAGAATATTAATAAGCATACTTTTAATTATTTTAGCTATCATATTTATTTTTATAGGTGTTAAATTCTTAGAATTAATTCATTTTAAGTGTATTTTTAAAGAAATATTCAATATTTATTGTGCAGGATGTGGAACGACTAGAATGTTTGAATCTATATTTAAATTAGATTTTTATCAAGCTTTTAGGTATAATCCACTTATATTTATTTTGTCTCTATTTGCTTTTTTATATTTAATTTTGAATATTATTCTTTATATTACTAATAAACCATTAGTAAAAATTTCTTATAAAACATTATTTATTTTAGCATTAATATTATTAATTTATATGGCACTCAGAAATATACCTTATTTTGAATATTTAAGACCTACAATAATAAAATAAATAGTACTTAGTACTATTTATTTTCAGAGTGTTGACAAACCCCTAGATTTTTTCTAGAGGTTTTCTTATAAATAAAATTTTTATGATATTTTTTAATATT
>CAKPCA010000026.1 GCA_934141145.1 uncultured Bacilli bacterium | reverse complement strand
ATAATGTAGGAAAGAGTCCTCTTACATTATCATATAATAGTTATAATTTTGTAAAAATATTAAAAAATATCATAAAATTTTTATTTATAAGAAAACCCCTAGAAAAAATCTAGGGGGTTTGTCTACACTCTGAGGAATTAAATAATTCCTTTTTTTGTTAAAAAATAAAAAATAATGAATTGATAAAATTCAACCATTTTTTTTATTGACAATCCATCTTTTTAGAGGTTATACTATAAGTAAATAATAAGAAAAATAGGAGTGTAAAAATGAAGAAAAAAGGATTTACTTTAATAGAGCTTTTAGCGGTAATAGTTTTGCTTGCAATAATAACAGTAATAGCAATACCAAAAATATTAGATGTAATTGAAGAGGCAGAAAAAAAAGCTTATGAAAGTAGTGTAAAATTAATGGCACATCAAGTAAAAATGCAATATGAATTAGAATATTCTAAAGAAATTCCAGAACAAGGTATAACATATGCTTTTGGAATAAATGGAAAAGAAACATATCAAACCAACATAGATGAGGTTGGTGAATTAAAAGTAAAGGGAGATAAACCAAGTTCTGGAACAATAACACTTACTCAAAATAAAAGAATAATAATAAATGATTTAGTAAGTAAAAATAAAAAGTGGTGTGCGAAAAAAGAACTTAATGGCAATGTAATAGTTGGAAAGTCAAAAGACTTAAATTGCATTATAAATGAAGAAGAAATTATAGTAGATAAAAAGGCATGTTCATTAGAAAAAGAGATAATAAATGAAAAAGAGTATTATTACATTGATTCAGAATCAGATTTATATGAACTATCAAAAGAAGTAAATAGCGGTACAAGTTTTGAAGGAAAAATAGTAAAACTAAGAAATAATCTTAATATGGAAAATGTAAAAAATACATGTGGAGAGGAAGAATTTAATCCAATAGGAACTAGTACTAATCAATTTAAAGGAACATTTGAAGGTAGTGCAAAAACAATCAGTAATTTATCTATAAATAGGACAAACATGGATTATGTAGGACTATTTGGATATAATTCCGGGGTAATAAAAGGAATAAATATAAAAAATATAAATATTGAAGGAAAGAGTCAAGTCGGTGGATTGGTTGGATATAATAAAGGAAAAGTAAATGAAATAATATTTGAAGGAAAAATAACAGGAACAGGAGTTGTTGGAGGAATAGCAGGAACGAATGCTGGAACAGTATCAAATATAGTTATAAAAAATATAGAATTGCCATCTGGAAGAATGGCAGGTGGTGTTGTTGCAACAGGTGGAACAGTATCAAATGTAGTAATAGAAAAAGGAACTATAAATGGGAGTTCAGCAACAGGTTCAGGTTCAGCAGCAAATATATATTATACTGATTTAGTAACTATTAAATATAATAAACAAGGAGAACTCCTAGACTCAAATGCACTAAATAATATAAATGCATATGAAAGTGTAATAGATACCTATATTGGTGGAGATAATGATAAATCTGGATATTATTTTGACTATAATAATAAAGATGAATTGGTAATAAAAACTATAGAAAAAGATCCAATAAATTTTAAATTAAAAGGAAGTGGAACAGAAAAAAATCCATATCTAATAGGAAGTTATGAAGACTGGAAGATGGCAACAATAAAAGCAAATCAAGAGGGAATAGTATTTAAAATAACAAAAGATATAGATTTTACAAATAAAAAATTTTATATGTTAGGAAGTAATCAAAATCAGTTTTCAGGACATTTAATAGGTGATGGGCATACATTAAAAGGAATAGAAACAAAAGGTGGAAGTTATCAAGGAATAATAGGATATTTTAAAGCAGGAATAATAGAAGGTTTAACATTAGAAAATGAAAAGATAACAAATGTAAATCAAAATGCAGGAGGAATAACAGGATATAATTCCGGGGTAATAAAAGGTATTAATATAAAGAATATAAATATTGAAGGAAAGAATCAAATAGGAGGAATAACAGGATATAATAAAGAAAAGGTAAATGAAGTAATATTTGATGGAAAAGTAGTAGGAACAGGAAATGTAGGTGGGATAGCAGGAACAAATGCTGGAACAGTATCAAATATAGTTATAAAAAATATAGAATTGCCATCTGGAAGTATGGTAGGTGGTGTTGTTGCAACAGGTGGAACAGTATCAAATGCAGTAATAGAAAAAGGAAATATAAGTGGAAGTACCGCAACAGGTTTAGGTTCAGTAACAAGTATATATTATACTGATTTAGTAACAATTAAAAATAATAAACAAGGAGAACTTTTAGACTCAAATGCATTAAATAATATAAATGCATATGAAAGTGTAATAGATACCTATATTGGCGGAGATAATGACGATTCAGGATACTATTTTGATTATAATACAAAGGGAGAAATAGTAATAAAGAATATAGAAAAAAATCCGATAGATTTTAAATTGAAAGGTAGCGGAACAGAAAAAGATCCATATCTAATAGGAAGTTATGAAGATTGGAAGATGGCAACAATAAAAGCAAATCAAGAGGGAATTGTATTTAAAATAACAAAAGACATAGATTTTACGAATAAAAGGTTTTATATGCTAGGAAGTATTCAAAATAAATTTAGTGGAATATTAGATGGGGATAATCATGAGTTAAAAGGAATAGAAACAAAAGGTGGAAGTTATCAAGGAATAATAGGGTATATGGATTCAGCAAATTCAATAGTAAAGAATCTAAAAATAAGTAATGTAAGTATGACAAATTTAACAAATTATTCAGGAGGATTAGTAGGATATTTAAATAATGGAAAAATAGAATATATAAATGCAAAAAATATAAGTATAACAGGTGATTCATATATAGGAGGAATAATAGGTAATATCCAAAATTCTACAGGTACAATTACTGCTTCTAACTCAGAGTCAATAGTTATAACTGGAAAGAACCAAGTAGGAGGAATAACAGGATATAATAAAGGAAAAGTAAATGAAATAATATTTGAAGGAAAAATAACAGGAACAGGAGTTGTTGGAGGAATAGCAGGAACGAATGCTGGAACAGTATCAAATATAGTTATAAAAAATATAGAATTGCCATCTGGAAGAATGGCAGGTGGTGTTGTTGCAACAGGTGGAACAGTATCAAATGTAGTAATAGAAAAAGGAACTATAAATGGGAGTTCAGCAACAGGTTCAGGTTCAGCAGCAAATATATATTATACTGATTTAGTAACTATTAAATATAATAAACAAGGTGTGAAATTTTCTTCAAATTATATAAATGACTTATCATATTATGCCGGAAAAGTAGAAACATCAATAGATGGAGATAAGAATAATTCAGGATATTTCTTTGATTATGATGAATCAAAAAATGGAATATATGTTGTAAAAGCATATTAAACAAGTAGTAGTGGTGATATAACAACGGATAGTAATGGAAATATAACCTATATAAATGAAAGTGCAACAGATAAAGAAGCACCAGTATGTACATTAAATAATATGCTTATATTAAATAATGGATTTAAAACTTCTGTAACATGTACTGATAATGTAGAAGTATCTAGCTTTAGAAGTTATTTTGATTCAACAACTGATAAAGCAGCACAGACATATGAAAAAATAGGTAATAATAAAAAAATAACTGGGACAACAACAACTAAAAATTATAATGGAACGTGGGCTACAACGAATAGTGTAGGACCTTGGCCAAAAAAAGGTACATGTTATTATTTTAGATATGGTGCAATGGATTCATCAGGAAACTATAGCACATATGTAACTAATTCTTGTTTTAAATTCTAAAATAGCTTTATAAAATTAAAGCTTTTTTTCTTGCTTTTATTCTTGTAATAAAGTAAAATAAAGATGTTGCAAAAAAATAAATAAGTGTGGTGAAAATATGTTACAAGTAAATAATTTAAGTTTAAAATTTAATACAAGAGTATTATTTGAAAATGTTAATTTAAAATTTGAAAAAGGGAACTGTTATGGTGTAATAGGTGCAAATGGTGCAGGAAAATCTACATTCTTAAAAGTACTTAGTGGAGAAATAGATTCAACAACTGGAGAAGTAGTTATGTCTAAAGGTGAAAGAATGTCAGTATTAAAACAGGATCATAATGCTTATGATGAATATAAAGTACTTGATACAGTAATAATGGGTAATACAAAACTTTATAGCATAATGAAAGAAAAAGATGCATTATATTCAAAAGAAGATTTTACAGAAGCAGATGGTATAAAAGCAGGCGAGTTAGAAGCAGAATTTGCGGATCTTAACGGATGGAATGCTGAAAGTGATGCTGCTATACTTTTAAGTGGACTTGGAATAGATGTTAGTTATCATGAAAAATTAATGAAAGATTTAAGTGGTGCAGAAAAAGTAAAAGTGTTACTAGCATCTGCTCTTTTTGGAGATCCTGATATTCTAATACTTGATGAACCAACAAACTATCTTGATATAGAAGCAAAAGTATGGCTTGAAGAATTTTTACTTAATTTTGATAATACAGTAATAGTAGTATCACATGATAGACACTTCTTAAATAAAGTATGTACACATATGCTTGATATAGATTATGGTAAGATTACATTATTTATTGGTAACTATGACTTTTGGTATGAATCAAGTCAGTTAATATTAAAACAAATGAAAGATTCAAATAAAAAGAAAGAAGAAAAAATAAAAGAATTAAAAGACTTTATCGCAAGATTTTCTGCAAATGCATCAAAAAGTAAACAAGCAACAAGTAGAAAAAAATCATTAGAAAAAATTGAACTAGAAGAAATGAAAGCATCTTCTAGAAGATATCCATATATAAATTTTGAAGTAGAAAGACCTCTTGGAAAAGATGTACTTGAACTAAAAGGAATAAGCAAAACTATTGATGGAGAAGTAGTACTTAAAAATATGAACTTAACTATTAATACAAATGATAAAGTAGGTTTTGTTGGAACTAATGAACTTGCAATAACAACACTTTTTAAAATAATAACAGGTGAATTAGAACCAGATTCTGGTGAAGTAAAATGGGGAACAACAGTAAAATATGATTATTTTCCTAAAAATCATGATAAGTTCTTTGATAATAATTATGATTTAATTGATTGGTTAAGACAATTTTCAAAAGAACAAGAAGAACCATTTATTAGAGGATTCTTAGGTAGAATGTTATTTTCTGGTGATGAAGCATTAAAGAAAGTAAAAGTATTATCAGGTGGAGAGAAAGTAAGATGTATGATGAGTAAACTTATGCTTAGTGGAGCAAATGTTCTTGTTATGGATGATCCAACTAACCATTTAGATATTGAGTCAATAACATCACTTAATAAAGGTATGGAAAACTTTAAGGGAGCACTTTTATTCTCATCACATGACCATGAACTTTTATCAACTGTCGCAAATAGAATTATAGAATTTAAAAAAGATGGAAAATATATTGATAAAATGATGAATTATGATGAATATTTAGAAACTGTTAAGTAGGTGAATTATGGAAAGAGAAAACTTATTTAACCTTTATGTAGAAGCATATTTTGGAATAAGAGAAATGGATGAATATGATTTAAAAGAATATGTTCTTAAAGATATTGAAAACTATATAAAAGATTTTGTATACACAAATGATATAGATATAAATTATGCCAAAGAAAATGCTGAAAGAATAAAAGATGAAGTAAATATAAAAACTAAATTACAATCTAGTTTAATACTCTTAAATAAAATGAATGCACAAGAAGAACTTATATTACTTGTTAGAAAAAAGGTAAAAGAATTAGATGAATAAAGCTGAAGTTTTATTATTAGAAAAGGCATTATTATAAAAAAATTAATTTGTTCAAAAATTCTACTATTTTATTTAATTTTGAATAATTGCCTCCAAAATTATTGACAATTATTATTATTATTGTATAATATTCGCCTGTAAAGGGAGAAAAATTAAGATGAAATATGGATATGATGGTGGTGAATTATCAAATTTAATAGATAATTATAAAATAATTAATAATACAATTGTTATTACATATTTGGATGGTAGTACTCATGAGATAAAGTGTGTAAGTTGTGATGAAAAAGACTATATAGAGAGAAAGATATTAGATGATATGTTGAACCAAGCAAAGAATAGAAATGATTCCGTTTCATTGCAGACAATGGAAAATTATAAAAATCTTCTTACTTTCGTTTATAAGATAAAAAAAATAGGATACAGTGGAATGTGGTCTGCTTCGTTAACGGCGACTTTGAGGAACTTTATTTGTGAGAAATATGATATAAAATATTATGTAATAATTGGCGCAGTGTTTGCTTTATGTATATCCACTATAGGGGTTAGTAATTATATGATTGAAAAGTATGGATATGACAAGAGCGAATTAGATTCTATAATTAGTGAAATAGAAAAGTATTCTATATATTTATCTATTAGAGAAGAATTACCAGAATTTAGTAGTAATATTAATTTTTATAAAGATTTGGGTATAAATGATGGTATAAATATAAATACCTTAGATAATTACTCTTTAGATCAAATAAAAGAATTAGAAAGAAAATTAAAAAATCAAGAAAAATGGGAAAAAATTACTCTTATTTGCCAGAAAAGTAAAATATAAAAAAGTCATATTAAAAACTTGACAAATTGAATTTTTTATGTAAAATAATATGCAAATCCAAGAAAGGGGATGTTAGAATGGTAGAAAATGAAGAAAAAATTAAACTTGAAAAGTTAGAAAGTTGCCTTAGTAGAGCTAAAAAATTTAATCTTAATGTTAGTACTGAAATAGCTTTAGCAGAATCTAGAAAAGTTTATTCAAGTGATCCAGAAGAACAATTAAAATTACTTAAAATAATAAGAGCAGCAGAACAAAAAGCTTGTTCAAGTGATCCAGAAAAACAATTAGAATTACTTAAAACACTACAACCAGAAAAAGAAGTAATAGAAGTCGTAACTGATCCAGAAATACTAAGTAGAATGTAGTGAATATAAAAATCTCGTTTCCTGATCAAAATAGAAACGAGGTTTTTATATGGAAAAATTAACTTATCAAGATAAAATTAATATTTATAAAGCAAGAAAAAGGGGATTAATGTAATAACACTATCAAAAAAATATAAAATAAGAAGAAAATGAAAGAATAAGAAAAAATAAGAAAAAAGTAAATTTTTATTGCACCAGACAATAAAAAATTATATAATAGTGACCCAAGAGGTGAAAATAAAGTGAAGATTGAGATGATGGAAGTTTTATCAAATAAAATAACAGATGTAAATTTTCTAAAAATATTTATAAAAAAAACAGATAATATGTCTATAGAAAAAAGAACAAAAATTTTTGAAACATTAAAAAAGTTAGACTATAATGAATATGCATGTAAAATAGCAGTAGATCCTGCTATATTAAAGACAAGAACAACAGAAGAACAAGTACAATTGATGAAAGCCTTAAAAGCATGTGATTATAATGAATATGCATATAAGGTAGCAGTAGATCCTGATGTATTAAAGACAAGAACAACAGAAGAACAAATACAATTGATGAAAGCTTTGAAAAATTGTGGTTACAATGAATATGCATGTAAAATAGCAGTAGGCCGTAATGTATTAAAGACAAAAACAACAAAAGAACAAATACAATTAATGAAGGGCTTAAAAGCATGTGATTACAATGCATGTGCATATAACATAGCAGTGAATCTTGCTGTATTAAAAGCAAGAACAATAGAAGACCAAATAAAATTAATGAAAGCCTTAAAAGTATGTGATTACAATGGATATACATATGGAATAGCAGTGAGTCTTGCTGTATTAAAGACAAGAACAACAGAAGACCAAATAAAATTAATGAAAGCTTTAAAAGTATGCGATTACAACGAATATGCATATTTATTAGCAGGAGGTTTTGATGTATTAAATGCAAGAACAACAGAAGACCAAATACAATTAATGAAAGCCTTAAAAGCTTGTGATTATAATGAATATGCATATAAAGTAGCAGTGAATCTTGCTGTATTAAATACAAGAACAACAGAAGACCAAATACAATTAATGAAAGCCTTAAAAGCTTGTGATTATAATGAATATGCATATAACATAGCAAGAAATTTTGATGTATTACAAACAAGAACAACAGAAGACCAAATACAATTAATGAAAGCCTTAAAGGCTTGTGATTACAATGAATGTGCATATAATGTTGTAGTAGATCCTATTGTATTACAAACAAGAACAACAGAAGACCAAATACAATTAATGAAATCTTTAAAAGCATGCGATTATAGTGAATATGCATATAACATAGCAAGAAATTTTGATGTATTAAATACAAGAACAACAGAAGAACAAATACAATTAATGAAAGCCTTAAAAACTTGTGATTATAATGAATATGCATATGACATAGCAGTAAATCTTAATGTATTATTTAAAATAACAACAGAAGACCAAATACAATTAATGAAAGCCTTAAAAGCATGTGATTACAATCAATATGCATATAGAGTAGCAGTAGATCCTAATGTATTACTGAAAAGAACAACAGAAGACCAAATACAATTAATGAAAGTCTTAAAAGCATGCGATTATAATGAATATGCATATAAAGTAGCAGTAGATCCTGCAAGAACAACAGAAGAACAAATACAATTAATGAAAGCTTTAAAAGCATATGATTACAATGAAAATGCATATAACATAGCAGTATATCCTAATGTATTACTGAAAAGAACAACAGAAGAACAAATACAATTAATGGAAGCTTTAAAAACATGTGATTATAATGAATATGCATGTAATATAGCGATAGATCCTAATGTATTATTTAAAAGAACAACAGAAGAACAAATACAATTAATGAAAGCCTTAAAAGCATGTGATTACAATCAATATGCATATATAGTAGCAGTCGCTCCTGATGTATTAAAGGCAAGAACAACAGAAGAACAAATACAATTAATGAAAGCTTTAAAAGCATGTGATTACAATGGATATGCATATGAAATAGCAGTAGATTCTATTGTATTAAAGACAAGAACAACAGAAGAACAAATACAATTAATGAAAGAAGCATACATAGAATTTAAAAAAGGACAGAATTTTGTAAATCATAGTGAAAATATGAAAAAAATTTCAGATATTACAGAATTTAAAATGTACTTAAAAGAGTTAAAACAAAAGTTAGGAAAAGATGCAGATGTAAAGTCAGATACTGCTGTACTTAGATTTACTCCGGATACAAATAATGAAAGAAAAGAAAATTAAATTTTTCTTTTTTTACTTGACAAGTGTACAAAATACACATATAATGAAATTGGTGATAACATGGAAGTAAATAATCCTTTATATAAAAATCAAGGAATTCACTTAATAAGTACAATCTTTACTGTAGAGGATGGGATTACTAAGATTTTACTTATTAAAAGAAAAAATAATCCTTATAAAGATTATTGGGCACTTGTAGGTGGTGCATTATATAATAATGAAGATTTAATTGATGGTTTAAAAAGGGAGTTAAAGGAAAAAACAGGTATTGAAAATATTAAATTAGATATGTTTAATGTTTATGGAAAATTAAATCGTTCACCAGTATTTAGAATGGTTGCAGTAGGTTACATAGGTGTTATTGATAGAGAAAAGGTATCATTAATAAAAGAAACTTTAAAAACAAGTAATGCAGATTGGTTTAGTATTAAATGTATTCCAATGCTTGCATATGATCACAATGAAATATTAAACGATGCAATTAATAAATTAAAAGAAAAAATATATGAAAAGGACTTTTTAAAAGATTTATTTCCAAGTGAGTTTACTTTACCAGAACTTCAAAAGGTTTATGAAACAATTTTAGGGGAAAAGCTTGATAGAAGGAATTTTAGAAAAAAACTTTTAAATTTAGATTTAATTGAAGATACACTAAAAGAAAAAAAATTTGATGGAAATAAGCCAGCTAAATTATATAAATTTAAATAGAAATGCATATATGCATTTTTATAAATAGATAAGATGTGTATAAAATACACATAAAGAATTGGAGAAATAATTATGATAAAAAAAGTAGTATTAACAGGTGGACCATGTGCAGGAAAAAGCACAGCAATAGCAAAAATATCAAAAGTATTTACTGAAAAAGGATATGAGGTATTAGTTGTACCAGAGACTGCGACTGAAATAATAAATATGGGGATAAAACCTTTTGGAGATAATAAAATAAATATGTATGATTTTCAGAAATTTATATTGTCTCATCAACTTGAAAAAGAAAAATTAATAGATGAATATATTAATTTAAATGAAAATAAAAATATATTAGTTATATATGATAGAGGAATTATAGATAATATGGCATATGTTCCATTAAATGAATTTGATAAATTATTGAAAGAATTTAATATTACAAAATCAAATTTATTTGCAAGATATGATAGTGCTTTACATTTATTAACGGCAGCTAAGGGTACTGACTTTTACACAACTGAAAATAACTCTGCAAGAAGTGAAGGAAAAGAAGAAGCAATAATTCTTGATGATAAAATATTAGAATCATATTTAGGTTTTCCTCACTTAAGAATCATTGATAATAGTACAAATTTTGAAAATAAAATAGAAAAAGTTATAAAAGAAATATCAAATATACTAGGTAATGCATATGTTCAAAAGCAATATAAATATTTAATTGATTTAAATAGTATTAATTATAAAAAATTAGAAAGTATTTCGAGAAAATTTGTAGTGAAACAAAAATATAATATTAAAAATAATGAAGAAATAATGGTAAGAAAAATGAGCTTTGATGATGAGGAGTTATATTATCTAAGGGTTAAATCAAACACGAATAAAACAAGTGAAAGAATAATAAAAGAAAAGGTTATATCAGAAAAAGATTATGATTATTTATATAATTCTTTTGATGGTAATGAAATTACTAAAATAAGATATTGTTTTAGTTATCATGATATTGATTTTAGATTAGATATATTTGATGATATTGCTTTATTAGAAGTAGAAGGTGAATATGACAATATAATGTTTCCGGATTTTTTTAGAGTTTTAGAAAATGTAACAGAAGATGAAAGGTATAGAAATTATAACTTGTCTAAAGGTAAAAATAAGAAAATGTGCTTGAATTATGAAATTTAAATATTACAAAAAATGAATTATAGTAAAAGATTTAGTTTAAAAGTAAAAAAATAGATATAACAAATAAGTAAAATAGTAAAAAAATAGGTTCAAA
>CAKPCA010000025.1 GCA_934141145.1 uncultured Bacilli bacterium | reverse complement strand
AAGGAGTAATGATAATATACTAGTCAGAATTAAATACAAAATCTCTCTTGTAACTGACTATATATATCATACAAGGACTTATGAAAAAAAGAAATATATTTATTTTAATTTTTGCATTAATAATATTAACATTTATAACAGTTATTTATTTAAGAAAAGATGATAATAATGAAAGTAACAATATAGAAGTAGTTAAACCAAAGTATGATATTGTTTATGAAAAAAATAATTTAGTAAGTTATAATGGATGGTTAAAAATAAATGATAACACATTAGTAAATGAAAAAAATGAAAAAATACAATTAAAAGGAATGAGTACACATGGACTTCAGTGGTACGGAGAATATGCAAATGGAGAAACAATAAAAGACTTAAAAGAAATGGGAAGTAATTTGATAAGAATAGCAATGTACACAGAAGAAAATGGATATATAAGTAATAGAAATATAAAAGAGAAAGTAGAAAAAATAGTAGAAATAGCAAAAAAAGAAGATATGTATGTAATAATAGACTGGCATATATTAAGTGATGGAGATCCATTAATACATAAAGAAGAAGCAAAAGAATTCTTTAGAGAAATGAGTTTAAAATATAAAGATTATCCAAATGTAATATATGAAATATGTAATGAACCAAATGGAAATGTAACATGGGAAAATAATATAAAACCATATGCAGAAGAAGTAATAAAAGTAATAAGAGAAAATAGTAAGAAATCAATAATAATAGTAGGAACACCAACATGGAGTCAAGAAGTAGATAAACCTGTCAATAATAAAATAAATGATGAATTAGTAATGTATGCCTTACACTTTTATTCAGGAACACATACAGAATGGTTAAGAGAAAGAGCAAAAGAAGCACTAAAAGAAATCCCAATATTTGTAAGTGAATGGGGAGTAAGTGATGCAAGTGGTAATGGAGGAGTGTATAAAGAAGAAACTCTAAAATGGTTAAAGTTTATGAAAGAAAATAATATAAGCTGGGCAAACTGGTCATTATCTAATAAGAATGAAAGTAGTGCAATGTTAATAACTGGTGCTCCAGCAAATAAAATATCAGAAGAATATTTATCAGAAAGTGGAATCATAGTAAGAGATGCTTTAAAAAATTGACAAAATTTAAGTTTTGCTTTATTATATGAGCCTGTAAACAGGGGTGAATAAAGTGAGTAATTTTATAGATACAACAAATATTACAGATGAAAAAGAATTAATAAAGGCATTAAAATCAAATGTAAGAACAGCTAATAGTGTAAGAAAAGAAATAAGTAAACTAAAAAATGCAATATTATCAGATTCAGAAGCTTTAGAAGAAAATAAAGAACAATGTATTATATGTGATGATAGTGATGAAGATGATGATGATTTAGAATATGAATATTATTATGAACCTATAAAAGCTATTTCAATGGATGAAAGCTCAGAAACAGTAAAAGAAATAATTGAAGAAAGTTTACCTAGTAAAAATAATTCTAATTATTTTAATATTGTAAATAGGATTAAAGCAGAGATATTTAAAGAAATATTAGTATATTCTAGTATGCTTGATGAAACTTCAGATTTAGAATTTATAGAAGAAGTAAAATCATGTATTAGTTTTGAACAATTAAAGCTATCCTTAGTTAAAACTTGTGAAAATAGTAAAAAAATAGAAAGTGCTAATGAAATAAAAAATAATATAGTTTTCTTTAACAGAAATAGTGATAGAACATATGCAATGGATGATATAAAAAGTATAAGTTCAGAATATTATGAATCATTTTTAGAATTGCTAGAATCTATCGAGGATGGTTCATTTAAGAATATTAGAAGGTTAACTACTACAAATAATAAATTGAATTCAATATCAGAAGTTAAAGGGTTTAAAACTAGAATTATATTTGATAAAGTAGGTAAAAATACATTTATTATATTGCAATTAGCAGTAAAAAAATCAGATTTTGATAAAGAGTACAGAGAATCTTTAACAAATAGAGTTAGTATATATAGATGTTATAAGCCCTCAATTGTTGAAAATGCAAAAGATAATAAATACTTAGAAGAAAATTCTTCTATTCTTAAAGAAGTTAAAGAAAAGTTATCACAAAATAAAAAGAAGGTGTTAACAAATGAATAATAAATTAAGTAATATTATAAGAGAAATAGATCAGAAAATAGAGAAAATAAAAAATAATAGCTCAGAATATAAGTTTATTGAAAGAGAAATTTTAAAGAGAGTAGTAAATAATAAATCATTAAATAAATTATCTTCTAGTCCAGAACTTGAGTTTTCTTCCGCAGATTTAATTTTTTCATCAATTATAATGAATGAAAAATATGATGATATAGATGATATTTTAAAAAGAATGGTTAATGTAAAAAAAATAATAAATTCATTAAGTACTGAGGGGTTATTTAGATTAGCTTCTAGTATAGAAACTAATGATTTTATAAATGATGATGATAAATCATTAAAATTTGTATCAGATATTATTTTATTAGATAATGAACAAGAAAAAAAGAAATTAGCCTTAGATTTTATAACTATATTTAAATATACAGATATAAATATGATTGTTATCGTTGGAATTCTTAAAGATATACAAGAGAAAAAGAGAAGAATATTAAAAGAATTTGGAGTACCTGTGCCATTAATAAATTGCATATATAATATAGGAGAAATTTCTAAAGAACTAAATAAAATAAATGCATATTATTTAAAATTAGAAAAAGAAAATGATAGAATTAAAAAAGACAGTAATAAATCATTAAATAAATTACAAGAACTAAGAAAAATCTTAATTGATACAGAAGATGTTAGAGAAATTACTAATATAGATGAAATAGTTAATTTATTAACAGATGACCTTAAATTAAATGTATTAAATTATATAGGAGAAAAAAATAATTCATATTATAAAGAATTAGAAAATGAATATAATTTAGCTAGAAAAAATTCAGTTGCGACTTATATTAATATATTTAAAGAATATAATATAAACTTTTTAGCTTATAATAAAGAAGAACAAAAACAAATATTAGATGTTGATAGTATAGTGGTAGAAAGTATTTTAAGTTTTTTATCTAAAGTTGACTCTGAACTTAATAAAAGCGTTATAGATATTATATTAGGCACAGATAATAATATAATAAACCAAATTGATGAATATATAAAAGGTGGGTTTTTAACAAGTGAATTTGTAAAAAATAATATAGATATTCTAAAAAAAGATAAATATTTACTATTAATAAAAAATATAGAAACATTAGTTAAATATGGTATTAATTTGGTTGGATTATCAAATTATGATATCTTATTAAAAGATAATAATATAATTATTGATAATTTAAAATTGATAGATGAATATAATATTAACATAAAAACAAGAAACTTAAAGGATTACTCATTCTTAGGTAGTATTAATCTTGAATACCAATTATTATGTATAAAATCATTAAATATAGATATAAATGAGAATATAGAATTATTAAATTCCGATTTAAATGTTATAAAAAGAATAAAAATATGTAAAAGTATTGGACTTGATATATATGATGAAAATGGTATAAAAAAGGAAATATTAAATCAGGGTTTATTCTTTATTCCAGATTCAAAACTTGATGATTATATTCCTAAAAAGGCTTTAGAAATTTAAGCCTTTTTTAACTCTTATTCTTATAATGAATTAAAATAACAAAATAAATATAGATTATTTTGTTTTATATCCTTTTTATGTTAAAATATTTATTGGTGAAGAAGTATGTACTTTGAATATGATGGTAAAAAATATGAAATAGTTATACAAAAAAAGAATAATAAAAATACTTATATAAGAGTTAAAGAAGATCTTAAAATTTATGTAACGACTTCTAAATTTACACCCAAATTCATGATTCAAAATTTAATTAATTCTAATAGAAATACAATAATTAATATGATAGAAAAACAAAAAAAAGAATTAAACAAATTTAGTGATAATTACTATTTAGGGAAAAAAATAGATGTAATGATAATAAATATTGTAAAAAAACCACATTTAGAAGATAATACACTTTATGTAAAAAGTAAATCAGATATAGATAAATGGTACAAAAAGCAAACTGAAATAGTTTTTAAAGAACATTTAGACAATGTTTATAATAGGTTTACTATGGATATACCATATCCATCTTTAACAATTAGAAAAATGAAAACAAGATGGGGAGTCTGCAACAAGAAATTAGAAAAAATAACATTAAATAGTAACTTAATATATATGGATCCTAAATACTTAGATTATGTAATAGTGCATGAACTTTCTCATTTTATACATTTTGATCATAGTAAAAGTTTTTGGAAATTAGTAAGTGAAAATGAACCTAATTATAAAATTATAAGAAAGGAAATGAGGGAGTAATATGATAATAACTGCAAAGGATAATAAAAAAATTAAAGAAATAAGAAAATTAGAACAAAAAAAATATAGAGATAAAACTAAAATGTTTATTATTGAAGGAGAACATTTAGTAAAAGAAGCATATAAATATGGATGCTTAAAAGAATTAATATTAGAAGAAAATACAAGTACTGATATTTCTTTAGATATAGATACTATATATGTTACAAAAGAAGTACTAAAATCTATTTCCTCATTAGATGAACCTTATAATATAATGGGAATATGTAGTTATCCTACTGAAAATAAAGAATTAGGTAATAAAATACTTATATTAGATGGAGTACAAGATCCTGGTAATCTAGGTACAATTATAAGAAGTTCAGTCGCATTTAATGTAAGTGATATAGTACTTAGTAATACTACTGTTGATTTATATAATTCAAAGGTATTAAGAAGTACTCAAGGTATGAATTTTGGTATTAATATAATAAGAAAAAATCTTAATGATTTTGTACCATTTTTAAAAGAGGAAGGTTATAAAATATTTGCGACTGATGTAGTTAATGGAATAGATATAAAAAATGTTTGTAATTTAACAAAATATGCTATAATAATGGGTAATGAAGGAAACGGTGTTTCACAAAACATAAAAGATATGTGCGATGAGAATATTTATATAAATATGAATGAAAAATGTGAAAGCCTTAATGTTGCAGTCGCAACTTCAATAATATTATACGAATTAAATAAGTAGGTGTTGTAAAATGAAATTTATAAATGTTGGTAAAATAGTAAATACTCATGGAATAAAAGGTGAACTTAGAATATTATCAAAGTTCAGATATAAAGATAAAGTATTTAAAAAAGGTATGAATTTATATGTTGGAAAAAAGAAGGAAAAATTTACTATAAATACTTATAGATTTCATAAAATATTTGATATGGTAACATTTAATGGTTTTAATAATATAAATGATGTTTTATATTTAAAAAATGAATTTGTTTATATAAATGAAGAAGATTTAAATTTAGATGATGATGAATTTTTATCTAGTAATTTAATTGGGTTTGATGTTTATATAGGAAAAGAAAATGTAGGAAAAGTAACAGAGATAATTGATACTCCAGCTAATGAAGTTATAAAAGTAAATAATATATTAGTGCCATATGTTAAAGACTTTATTAATAAGATAGATAAAGAAAATAAAATATTGTATGTTAATGACATAAGGGGGCTTAAATAATGAAAATAAATATATTAACACTTTTTCCAAATATGTATGATGGATTTTTAAGTGAATCTATTATAAAAAGAGCTATAGATAAAAAACTTGTAAATATTAATATAACTAACATAAGAGATTTTACAAATGATAAACATGGACATGTAGATGATACTCCATATGGTGGAGGATCTGGAATGCTTCTTAAGTGTGAGCCTATATTTAATGCCGTTGAAAGTGTTAAAACAAGTAAATCAAAAGTAATTTTATTAACACCAGAAGGAGAAAAATATAACCAAAAAATAGCATATGATTTATCAAAAGAAAAAGATATAGTACTTATTTGTGGTCATTATGAAGGATTCGATGAAAGAATTAAATCAATAGTAGATATGGAAATTAGTATAGGTGACTATGTATTAACAGGTGGAGAGTTACCATCTATGATAATAACAGATTCAGTAACTAGATTACTTCCAGGAGTAATAGAAGAAGAGTCTCATTTAAAAGATTCATTTAATGATAACTTACTTGATTATCCACAATATACAAAACCAAGAGAATTTAATGGTATGAAAGTACCAGATGTACTTTTAAGTGGTGATCATAAAAAAATAGATGAATGGAGAAAAGAAGAACAAATAAAAAAGACAAAAGAAAAAAGACCTGATCTTTTAGAACAAGAAAAATTAAGAAAAAAGATTGGTAAATACTCTCTTATGGAGGACACTAAAGAGAAAAAAGTGTATAACATAAATATTACTAATTCGTATAACTTTATGCCAAAATCAAATGTTAAGAAAGAAGATATTGCTGGAATTAATAAAGTCATGCTTGTAAAACCATCATTTGTAGAAGCAATTGCTAAAAAGAATATTAATAAAAAAATGGATGTATTACTAAAACAAATAGCAATTGTACTTAATGATGAAACAGATGATGAAGGAACTAATTATGTACTTGGAGAAATAGATAGAATAACAAGTATAATAATTAATAATTATAAAGACTATTTATCAAAAGAATATATAACTTTATTAATAAATAAATTAAAAATGTTAAAAGATGAAGTAAATTTAAAACAACTAATGAATATACAAACAGTAGAATATGAAAGGGGTAGACATTTATAATGAATATAATATTAACAGGAGATAGACCAACAGGTAAATTACATTTAGGACACTATATAGGTTCATTAAAAAATAGAGTAAAATTACAAAATGAAGGTAATTATGATGAAATGTATATTATGATTGCAGATTCACAAGCACTTACAGATAACTTTGATAATCCAACAAAAGTTAGAGACAATGTACTTAATGTTGCACTTGATTATCTATCAGTAGGAATAAATCCAGAAAAAGTAACAATATTTATTCAATCACAAGTACCAGCTTTAACAGAATTATCATTTTATTATATGAATTTAGTAACAGTATCAAGATTAAGTAGAAATCCTACTGTTAAAAATGAAATAAAAGAAAAGAATTTTGAAAAAACTATACCAGTAGGATTCTTTTGTTATCCAATAAGTCAAGCAGCAGATATAACCGCATTTAAAGCAAATATAGTACCAGTAGGTAATGATCAACTTCCAATGATAGAACAAGCAAATGAAATAGTATCAAGTTTTAATAGAATATATGGAGAAACATTAGTACCTTGTAAAGCAGTACTTAATGATAATAAAATAGCACAAAGACTTCCTGGACTTGATGGCAATGCAAAGATGAGTAAATCACTTGGTAATGGTATATATTTATCAGATACTAGTGAAGATGTATATAAAAAAGTAATGAGTATGTATACAGATCCAAATCATATAAGAATAGAAGATCCTGGCAAAGTAGAAGGAAATATGGTATTTACATACCTTGATGTATTTGCAAATGATGAACAAATAAATAAATATTCTGAATATAAGACTTTAGATGAAATGAAAAGAGCATATCAAAATGGTGGACTTGGAGATGTAAAAATAAAAAAAGTTTTATATAATGTTTTAGAAGAAACACTTATTCCTATTAGAGAAAAAAGAAAGTATTATGAAGAACATATAGAGCTTGTAAAAGATGTATTAAAAAAAGGCACAAAAAATGCAAATATAAAAGCAAATAATACACTAAAAGAAGTAAAAAAAGCAATTATGATAGATTACTTTGAATAAAAGATATAACTTTTGTTATGTCTTTTAATTTGCTACAATTTACAAAATATGGTAAAATTAAGTATAGAAAAGATGTGATAATATGAAAGTCAGTATAATAATTCCAGCATATAATGTTCAAAATGAAATAAGTAGATGCTTAAGAAGTATGATTAATCAAGTATATAAAAATATTGAGATAATTGTAGTAGATGATGCATCAACTGATAATACTAGAAGTATTATAAAAAAATATGCAGAAAAAGATAATAGAATAATACCTTTTTATCAAACTATTAATAAAGGAGTAAGCGCTGCTAGAAATACAGGTTTAATGGCCGCAACTGGTGATTACATAATATTTGTAGATAGTGATGATGAGATGATTCCATCTGCAATAAGAAGGCTTGTTGATGTAGCAAATAAATATAATTCTGATTTTGTAGATAGTTATCATTTGTTTGAATATACTAAACCAAATGGTAAGATAGTTCATTTTACAGAAAATAAAGTTCCTAAAAATATTCTTGTTATGGGAAGTTTAAAGGATAATCCAAAAATATTAAAAATGGCCACATATATCACAGGTAAATTAATAAAGAAAGATTTATTTGACGGTATAACATTTGATGAGAATCTAAGATGTTATGAAGATATGGTAGTAGAGCATAAAATAAAATCTAAGTTAAAAAATTATGTATTTTTAAATAGAGTATTATATATTTATTATCAAAGACCTAATTCATTAGTTAATTCTTTAGGAAAAAATCATTTATGTTTTATTGAAGCCGCAAAAATGGTAAAAGAAATATATAGTAGTTATGACAAAGAAATTAAAGATGAAGTAGAAGCAATGCTTGTTAGTAATATGTTTTTAACGCTTATAACAAAAGTTATTAAAAATGATGATACAGTAGAAAATAATACAATCCTTGCAACTGAATTTTTAAAAGAAATAATAAAATTATTTCCTAAATATCAAGATAATAATAAAATAAATAATATAATAAAGAAAAATATAGTTAAATTCATGGATGATAAGTCTAAATTAGAAAAATTTATTAGAAAAACTAAGAAGATTAATTTTATAAATTTATATTTTTTATATTTGTCTATTACACATAAGTATAAAATAAAATCTTCATTATAGCAAAAATGTAAAAGTACTTGCATTTTTTTTAATATTATGTTAGAATTTAACTTGCGAGAAAGCAATCCGCTGTTTTATATATAATATGATTGTTGGATAAGAAAAGGAGTGAAATCGTATGAGTAATGTAGTAGATAAGATTACTAAAAAACAAATTAATCCTAATGTTCCAGAATTTAGAGTTGGAGATACTCTTAGGGTTGATGTTAGAATTATCGAAGGAAAAAGAGAAAGAATTCAAGCATTTGAAGGTGTTTGTATTGCTAAAAGAAGTGGCGGAATTTCAGAAACTTTTACTGTTAGAAAAATGTCTTCAGGTATAGGTGTTGAAAGAATATTCCCTGTAAATTCACCAAAAATCGATAAAATAACAGTTGTAAGAAAAGGTAGAGCTACAAGAGCTAAATTAAATTTCTTAAGAGATCGTGTTGGTACTTACAGAATAAAAGAAAGAAAATAAGACTTTTTTCAGTCTTATTTTTGCTTTAGGAGGAAAGAAAATGGAAAGGGTAAAAAACTTTTTTGCAAATGATTTTGTAAAAACTTTACTAACATATATCTTAATAGTTATAGTAGTAGTATTAATAAGAGTGTTTTTAATTGATCCATTTAGAGTAGATGGTTCTAGTATGGATAAGACTCTGTCAAATGGTGAAGTTATGATATTAAATAAAATAATTTATCGTAAAAGTGATATAAAAAGATTTGATATTGTAGTTGTAGAAATAAGTGAAAAGAATTCAAAGGGTCAAGATGTTAAGAAAAAAATTATAAAAAGAGTTATAGGATTACCAAATGAAACTATAGAGTATAGAGATAATGTTCTTTATATAAATGGTGAAAAAATGGATGATCCATATCCATCTACAGAAACAGATGATTTTTCTATAGAAGATGTTGGAAAAACAAAAATACCTGGAGATTCTTATTTCGTTATGGGTGACAATAGAGCTAACTCTCTTGATAGTAGATATATTGGTACAGTAACAAAAAAACAAATTTTAGGTAGAGCAAAATTAGTTATATGGCCTATTAAAAAGTTTGGAATAGTAGAGTAGTTAATCTACTATTTTTTTTGAATTATTATTACTAAAATGAATATTATTAATTACAGGTGATAATAATGGTTAAGGAAATATATGAAAAAATAATTAATGATAAAAAAATAATAGATAGGTATGAAAATATAAGAAAGTTTGAAGATGAAACTGGTGGATGGGCATATCATGATTTTAATCATATAAAAAGAGTAGAAAAAATAATAGATAATGTATTAAATAAGTTAGATTTTGATGAAGAATTTATTTATAAAGAAAAAATTGCTTGTATACTTCATGATACAGGTGCTATTTTGGGTAAAGAAAATCATGCTTATAGAAGTTATTTATTTGCAAAAGATTATTTTATTAATAATGATATAAAATTTGATGATATTAATTTAATACTTGATGCAATTAAGAATCATAGTGATGGCTTTAAGACAGATAATTTATATGGAATAATATTGATATTTGCAGATAAACTTGATATGACAAAAGAAAGAATTTCGTCACATGGTGAAAAAATTAAAGGTAATAAAGAATATAGTCATGTGAATGATATTGATATAACTATTGAAAATAACAATCTTAAAATAAATTTTATTACGGATGGTGAAGTTAATTTAAAAGAAATAAATGAATATTATTTTACTAAAAAAATATTTAAGGGAGTTGAATCCTTTTCAAATAAGTTAAATTTAAAATATATTATGTTAATGGATAACAATGTATGGAAAATATAAATGAATAATACTATTTTAGTATTATCTTTTTTTTGATATAATTGATAGTAGGTGGTAAATATGAAAAATACAACATTATACTTGATAAGACACTCTATGAAATATGATATAAGGGATATTGTAGAAAGTTATAATACAAGTGATAGTGAACAAATTAAAAACGAAAAACTTATTTTATCTATAGAAGGTGAGAGAAGGGCAGAGATTTTATCTAATGAAAAAGAACTTCAAAATATTGATATAGTATATGCAAGTGTATTAGTTAGAACTTTAGAAACTGCTAAATACTTACTTGAAAAACAAAATTTAAAAATAAATTTGGATAATAGACTAGATGAAAGAAGAAGAGGTAGACCTAATGATGATATTTATCCGGATTGGTTTACTAAACAATTTTTAGATGAAAATTTTAAAACAGTAGGTGGAGAAAGTCAAAAAGATGTAAGAAAAAGAATGGATGAAGTAATAAGTGAAATTATAAAAAATAATAAAGGTAAAAGAATTGCTATATTTTCTCATGGATATGCAATAATATATTACTTACTTAAATACTGTAAATTAATTAGTGTTAATGTTGATAGAAATATTACTTTTTCATTTAATGATAAAGTTGTATTTGATAAAAAAATATCTGCTCCAGAAGTATTTAAACTAGTGTTTGATAGTAATGATAAAGTTATAAGTATTGAAAATTTAGAATTTGATGATTTAAAATAGGAGTGAAAATATGAAATATATAGATAGTGTTGATAAAAGAGTATTAGATTATTTTAATGTGTTAGAACCGAATTTTCCAGAATGGCTAAATGATTATATAGAAACTAAAGAGTTATTAAAACAAAGATATATTAGTGTAACATGTGGTGCAATATACTCTGATTTATTTGAAAGTGAATTTTTCTTTTCTAGTTTAGATCATTCAGTTGCAGTTGCTTTAATAGTATGGCACTTTACTCATGATAAAAAACAAACTTTATCAGGGTTATTTCACGATATAGCAACCCCAGTATTTAAACATTGTGTTGACTTTTTAAATGGTGATTATATGACTCAAGAGTCAACAGAAGATTTAACAAGTAAAATTATTAGTAGCTCAAAAGAAATAATGGATTTATTAAAAAGCGACAATATAAAATTAGAAGAAGTAGATGATTATCATATATATCCAGTTGCGGATAATGATACTCCAAAACTATCAGCGGATAGACTTGAATATTCTCTTTCTAATGCACTTTTAACATATAAATTATCAAATATAGATGATATAAAGAAAATTTATAATGATGTTATTTTAGATAAAGATGAAGATGGTACTTTAGAATTATCATTTAAATCAAAAGAAACTGCTTTAGAGTTTGTTAAAATAACAAGTAAGTTATCTATTATATATAGAGAAGATAGAACAAGATATTCAATGCAGTTAATTGCGGATATTATAAAGAAATTAAATGAAGATGGATTAATAACTAAAGAGGATTTATATAATAAGAAAGAGTCAGAAATAATAGAAATTATAGAAAATTCTAAATATAAAGAAATATTTAATATATGGAAAAATGCTAAAAATGTAAAAGTAAGCAAAGAGAAACCAGAAACTGTTTATTTTGTTCATCATGGCGCAAAAATTAGATATATTGATCCACTTGTAAATAAAAGAAGAATATCAAGCATAAGTGAAGAAGCAAAAAAAGAAATAGATAAAAATTTATCGTATGACATGAACAATTATGTATATTTAGATTTTAATTTTTAAATAAAATATTAAGTAATCAAGAAAATTGATTGCTTTTTTTCATATTTTAGGGGAATTCACTTTAAAAAGAGAGAATATAAGAAGTAGAGGTGATTTTTATAAATTATTATGAACAAATTAAAAGTCTTTTCATAAGTAATGAGATATATAAAAAAGTAAAAGATTATAGTAAGAATAAGAGTGATGTTGAGACATATTATAATGTTGGTAAATTGCTTATAGAAGCTCAAGGTGGAGAAGTGAGAGCAAAATATGGTGATAATCTAATAAAAGAATATTCTATTAGGTTAACACATGAATTAAAAGACAATAAATATAGTTATAGAAATCTTATGAATATGAGAAAGTTTTATCTAATATTTAGAAATGAAAAAGTGAACGCGTTGCGTTCACAATTGAGTTGGAGTCATTATCGTGAGTTATTATCATTAAAAGATTTTGATAAAATTAAATACTATATAAATTTATCAATAAATAATAATTTAAGTTATAGAGAATTAAATCAAAAGATACGAAATAATGAATATCAAAGATTAGATGAAGAATCAAAGAAAAAATTGAAAGACAAAGAAGAATTAAAAGTAACGGATTTAGTAAAAAATCCAATTCAAATAAGAAATACAAATGATTATAATGAAATATCAGAAAAGATACTAAAAAAACTGATACTAGAAAATATTGAATCATTTATGAATGAATTAGGTAATTCATTTTGTTTTGTTGGAAGTGAATATAAAATAAAAATAGGTGATAGATATAATTATATAGATTTATTACTATTTAATATAGAATACAATTGTTATGTGGTTATAGAGTTAAAAGTAACAGAACTAAAAAAAGAGCATATTGGTCAAATACAGGTTTATATGAATTATATAGATAATAATTTAAAAAATATAGGACAGGATAAGACAATAGGAATAATAATATGTAAAAAAGATAATAATTATATAATTGAATATTGTAGTGATGACAGAATTATAGCAAGAGAATATGCATTAGTATAAAAAAATAGTATAATAAAGTAAATATAGGAGACCAACTATGAATAGTCAATAGTTTTTTGTAAAAAAATCAAAAAAGTAAACAATAAAAAATTATTGCACAA
>CAKPCA010000024.1 GCA_934141145.1 uncultured Bacilli bacterium | reverse complement strand
AAGATAAATTATCATATATTTTTTCCTTATTCAAATCGTTATTTTGCCATTTTTAAACCTATTTTCTTACTATTTTACTTATTTGTTATATCTATTTTTTTACTTTTAAACTAAATCTTTTACAATAATTTATTTTTTGTAGTATTTAAAAAATATTTAGTTTTTATACTAAATATTTTTACTTCTTATTTCATCAATCATATTTGGATTAAATTTCTTTTCTTTAATCATTTGTATTTCCTCTTTATATGGAGGATATAATCTTTCTTTACTGCTAACATCTTTTGTTATATATGGTGTTTCCAGTATTTTAGGAACATTTTCTAATCTTTCATTATAAATAACATTAATTAATGCATCAAATCCTATAGTTCCAAAACCTATATTAGCATGTCTATCTTTACCTGACGCTATCGGATTTAAACTATCATTAACATGTATACATTTTATTTTATCTATTCCAATTAATTTATCAAATTTGTCTAAGTATTCATCAAATAAATTAATATCTATTCCAGAATCATTTAAATGACATGTATCTAAACATACTCCTAAATTATCACTATTTACATTATCAATAATATACTTTATCTCATTTATATTTTTTCCAACTTCACTACCTTTTCCAGCCATTGTTTCTATTAATATATTAGTATATCTTTCTTTATCAAGTACTATTTTTAAAGCATATACAATATTATCAAGTGCTTTCTCTTCTCCTAAACCAACATGGCTTCCAGGATGAAGTACCATATTTTTGATGCCTAACATCTCACATCTATATAACTCTTGTTTTAAAAAGTTAATTGCAAAATCATAACTCTCCTTTTTTGTATCATTTGCAAGATTAATTATATATGGTGCATGAACTATTACTTTATCTTTATCAATACCATATTCTTTCATAAGATCATTTGCTAAAGCTAAATTATTTACATTTATTTCAGACCTTTTTGTATTTTGAGGCGCTCCTGTATAAAACATAAATGTATTAGCATCATAACTAATTGTTTCCTTAACACTACCTAGTAATTGTGTATCTTTATTAAAAGATACATGAGATCCAATTATTAATTTCATTATTATCACCATATAAATTATAGCATAAAAAAAGATAAATATAAATAATATATTTATCTTTTAAATACTCAAATTATTGTGCATTAGCATGTGAGCATCCAGATGCAGTACAAGTTATATCTTGAGCAGTTTGGTTTTTAAAGTTTCCATTTTCTGTTGGAGATACTTTGAATTTACATCCAGTTTCAGCAGCATAAGTACCATCAGCAATTGTAGTTGCAGTTGTATCAATATCAGCCATTTTAGTAATGTTAGCTGATTTACAACCTGCTTCACTTAATACAGATACTGTACCGCTTTCTGTAGTCATATTAGTAGTGATTAAAGCTTCATTTGTTTCAACAGCTTCTTCAATCATTTTAACATTACTTTCCCAAGCGCTCTTTCTTGATTTATCAATTACATTTAAAATTTGTGGTACTGCTATTACCATGATAATAGCAAGTATAACGATAACTGCTAATAATTCGATTAATGTAAACCCTTTCTTATCCATTTTTTTCATAACTTCTTTCCTCCTCTTTATTTTACATTTCAATAATATCATCATTTGATTAAGTAGTCAATATAATATTCTAATTTTTTATCAACTTTACATTTTACATTAACACATTTATATTATTTGCTATTTTTGAACATATATACCAACTTTTTTATAACCGTATTTCTTTTCTCTTTCTACTTCAAAGTATTCGCTTTTTAGTTCACCTTTTTGGTACTCACAAATAACAATAGCTTCTCTTTTTAATAATTTATTTTTATATAAAAATTTTAAAATATCATTTATTACATCATTATCATATGGTGGATCTAAAAATACTAAATGAAATTTTATTTTATTTTCTTTAAAATATAAAAGTGCATCCATATAATCTTTATGAAGTACTTCACACTTTTTTTCAATGCCTAAATTTTTAATATTTTCATTTATAGTATTTATTGCAATTTTATTATTATCCACAAAGTAACATTTTTTAGCGCCATTACTTATTGCTTCTATTCCAAGATTACCACTTCCTGCAAATAAATCTAAACATACTTTTTCTTTTATATAATCTTGTATCATTGCGAACATTGATTCTTTTACTCTATCCATAGTTGGTCTAGTACCATCTATATCATATCCTTTTATTTCTCTTTTTTTTAAAAAACCACTAATAACTCTCATATATCTCACCTTATATTTATTATAGCATTAAAAAAACTACTTTAAAAGGTAGTTTTTAACAATTTTTTTCATTTACTATAGATGATATTATATTACTTATTTGATTTGAAAATAATCTTAAATTTGATTCTATACTAAGATATTCTTTTAATTCTTCTATTTCAAATAGTTTTTTCCTAAGTTCTATTATTTTTTCTTTTAGAACATTATCTTTTACATAATTTACCTGATTTTTTTCAAATTCTTTCATTAAATGTATATATTCATCATTATTATTAAGTTTTTGTATTAGTTCTTTTAGTTTTTTTACTTCATCTAAATTATCTATTTTATTTATTATTTCATCTTGTAATTCGTTCATATTAACCTCTATTTAAGTACATTTATAAAAGTAGATATTAAGTCTAATTTTTGTCCTAAACTATTTATTTTATCTGCGGTTGTAAGTTTATATTTTTCTTTCATTTCATCTGTTAAAACTTCTATTAAATCTGGATTACGATTTAAATTTTTATACCAATATGAATTTTCTCTAATATATTTTTGAAGCATAGGATTATTTTTTATTTTAAATTGTACATCTAAATTCATTAGTCTTCAAACTTCTTATATAATGGTCTTGGAGTATATGCATCAGTTTGTGCACTAGTATCTTCTTTTGTAACTAAAGATTGAACTAGTCCTAATGCTTTGCTAATATTAGTAATGTTTTTTTGAACACTATTTAAATCTACTTTTTTAACCATATTTATTAAATCAGTTACAGAAAATGACTCTTTTGAACTTGATGATGAATCTTCTTCTAAATCTTTAAAATATTTATCCCATACACTATTTTCTTTACCATATAAAAAATATATTTCATAAAATTTTTGCCATGTCATTTCATTTGATTTAACAAATTTTATTAATTCTGGATGTAATTTTACAAATGCTTTAAATTCTTCTTTCTTAGACATATTACCACCTACTAATATAGTATATGTCTACTATTACTAAATTTTTACTATTTTTTTACCAGCTTCCGCCGCCGCCTCCGCCGCCGCCTCCGCCGGAGAATCCTCCACCACCAGAGCCTCCACCGCTTGATGATGAACTTGGACTTGAGCTCATTACACTAGATGCACTTGAAAGTGTTCTTGTAAGTGAATTATTGAACGCTACTACATCAAACATTCCTGTAGTAGGAGAATATACATCACCACTATACCATGATGGAGGTGCAAGCGTAATTGATTCAAATTTTTCAGTCCATTTACTTGATACACCTAGTACATAAGCATATGGTAGTATATCATAAAAATAATTAGGATTATCAAGTACAAGTGCTTCTAACTTATCCTTTTCTACATATTCCATGTATTGTTTAAAGCCTCTCATTTTATTATAATATTTAGTTGCTTCTTCTGTTCTTTTCTTATTATTTATCAAAAATATCAAACCAAGTACAAAGTTTATAAATACTAAAAATGTTACTATTGCATCTTGAAAATAGTAATAATATTCAAGTTTATATGTCATGCAATCATTTAAAAATAATCTTAAGAAAAATGGTCCAACCATCATAAATATATATAGTAATCCACATAACGTATGGCTAGTTTTATATATTTTATGAGTTTTTGATAAAATTAAAAGTGCAGAAGATAAGGTAGTATAAAAAGTATCTTCTAAACTGCTTTTCTTAACTATACCTTCGCTATTAGCATGTTTAAATAAACCATTAAATGTCTTTTTTGCATAATCTGGTTCTGAATCATCTATACCTTTTAGTTTCTTAAATGAAAAACTTCTTTTACTATTATTAATAATTTCTAAATAACCCTTATTTGCAAAATAAGTTATTAGTGAAACTATATGTTTATTTTTAGCACTACCATCATATAAATAACCTACCTCTGCTGGTGATAAATTATCTGGTACTGCATATTCTACAACTAATAAATCTTTTTTTCTATAGCTAAATTTCTTAAATAATATTATAGAAACAATAACTAATGCTAAAAAGAATATTAAAAGTCCATGAATAATTATAAATGTAGGATCAAAAACATGTCTTTCTCCTTGAAAATATCCTTCTGGTAACTCTAATCTAACAGTTAAACCTTCACCTCTTGAAAGCACATAATCCTGTCCTAAATTTCTTTTTATATTACCAGTTATTACATTTCCTTCTACATCATAATAAACATCATCATTATCAACAGATCCATAGCTTCCTGAAGTAAAACTTATTAATGAAGAGTCAAACTCTTTAGGCATTGTTATTTTAAATGTTACATCTTTTATATATGTAGTCCACTCTGTACCAATTATATTAAAATATAGATCATCATATAAATCAACATTATCATCACCTATATCATAATCGTATTTTATTATATATTTTTTTTCTCCTGTTACATAATTATATGGATCTCCAATTTTTATTTCTAAATTTCCATTTATTTTATCTTTAGAATATTGTTCATTTATAGATAAATTAGAAATTTTTGCTTTTGTTGTCGCCTCTATACCTTTTCTATAATATGTATTCTTTAATGGTATTTTTCTATAAATACCATGTTTTTCTTGTGAAAAATTTACATCTATAGTCTCAGTTATATTAAGTACATTATTTTCATTTACATTTATATCTACATTATATTTATTGATTATATAATCATCTGGTCCATCTGCTTTTGCACAAAATGGAAAAACCAAAAATATAAAAAAAGATACAAAAAGTAAATTTATAAAATTCTTTTTCATATCTTCCTCCCAGTTAAAATTCTACTTTAACATTTTTTCTTTGTTCTTCATCAGCACTAAACATAGGCATTGGGCTATGTTTAAATATCATTGCAACTATATTTGCTGGTATAGCTGCTATTGCATAGTTATAATTTCTTGCAGCAACGTTATAATATTTTCTAGCACCTGCAAGTTCTGTTTCTACAGTTTTTAAATCTTCTTGTAAACTTAAGAAATTTGTATTTGCTTTTAATTCTGGATAACTTTCAGTTAAAGCAAATAATCTACTTATCGCCTGTGTTACTTCGTTATCAGCATTAATTTTATCATCAACACTTCCAGCACTTACTGCTTTATTTCTAGCATTAATAACTCCTTCTAAAGTTTCTTTTTCATGTTTTGCATAACCTTTTACAGTATTAACTATATTAGGAATAAGATCATATCTTTTTACTAAATGAACATCAATATCTGCAAATGCATTTTCTGCAACCATTCTTTTTCTTACTAAACTATTTTGAGTACTTATTATCCATAAGATAATTAACACTACTATAACACCAATAATAATCCATGGCATTTTTTATCATCTCCTTATTATCATTATATATTATATTTATTTAATTAGTCAATTATTTTTTTATAGTTCTACATTATGATATACATTTTGAACATCTTCTATATCATCAAGCATATTTAATAATTTTTCAAATAATTCTTTTTCTTCACCATCAAGTGATATTTTATCTAAAGGAACCATACTTATTTCATCAATTTCAAATTCTATATCGTTCTTAGCTTTTTTTAATGCTTCTTTTATTTTATGTAAATCTTTTGCATCACCATATATAATAGTTAAATCTTCATCTGTTTCAACATCTTTAACATCAACATCTTCCATTAAACATGCATCAAGAGCTTCTTCTTCCCCCATACCTTTAAATCCAACTATTGCAAGATTTTCATAAGAATGTGATACTGAATTTTCTACACCTAATTTTCCTTTACTCTTTGTAAAAGCAGTTCTTACAAATCCAACAGTTCTATTTACATTATCTGTTAGGCAATCAACTATTACAGTAGATGCTCCTGGACCAAATCCTTCATATCTACAAGATGTATAACTTTCATCAGCACCATTATTAACTTTATCAATTGCTCTATTAATTATATCTGCTGGTACTTGACTCTTTTTAGCCTTTTCTACTAATCTTTTTAAGCTTGCATTAGCATCAATACTTGTTCCACCTTGTTTAGCTGCTAAATAAATTTCTTTTGCGAAATTTGAATATAATTTCGCTTTAGCTGCTCCTGTTTTTTGAATTGATGCTTTTCTAACTTCATATGCTCTTCCCATATTAACACTCCTTTTTTTACTTATTATATTTTACTATATTAAACCTTAAAAAACAACCACAAACATAGTTTACTTGTAAAGTTTTTTCATTCAAATGAAAAAAAATACTATTTTTGAGTATTCTTTTCACTTTCTATTTTCTTATTTATAAATTCTTTAGCACTTTCTAAAGATTTTAATTCTAAATCAAAATCTATCTTTTTGTTTATTTCTTTTAGTCCCTTATTTTTTAGTGCTAAATTAATTAAATATTCAGTAAGCCATGGATTTTTTACAAGTACTGGACCTAGTGCATTTGTAAATAATAAATTTTTATTTCTAGCGCCTTCATTCTTTTCATCATTACCATAACCATATATTATTTTTCCAAACTCTTTTGCTTTATTTAAAGTAATATCTATCATTTGTATTTGTGATGACATTATTTCCATTTTTTCAAATTTATAATATAAATCATCACCAAGCACCATACTTCTTTCTTTTACATCCATATCAAGAAGATTTAATCCATTAAAAGAACTACCATCTAATCTATCTATATTATTCGCAAATAAAGCTCCTGTTGTACCTGTTACAAATATTATTTTATTATTTTTTATATATTCTTTTATTTTATCTATATCATTTTCTAATCTTTCTTTTACCTTTTCAATATGTTTTAATTCACCAGCATTAAAAAGTAAAATATCATAGTTTTCATAATTTATATTTGAATCTATATCATCTATCCTATCAATATTAAGTTTAACACCCATTTTTTTGCTTACAAGTTCAAATGCTTTTGCATTACCTCGTTCACCGTGTAAATTAAGTATATCAGGATACATCCACGCTACATTTACTATATTACTCATTGTTATCACCTTTTTTAAAGAATTCTTTTATTTTTTTATATGGTTTCATACCTGTTATTATATAGATATTATCTGTTTTTATTTTATCTAAATCCTCAAATATTAAATCAAAGTCATCTTCTACATCATATACCTTAATTTTATTTTCTTTTGCTCCTGCATATATCATTCTATTTGCTGTATCATATGCAACTGTCTTTGAAAAACATACATATTCTTCTACTAAATCACTAACACATTTCTTAAAGTCACAATCAAAGAAATAAAATGTATTTGTATATGCTGGTGGGAAATCTTTTATCTCATATAATCCCATAAATATTGCTTTTTTAGTATTATCTCTAGCAATTGTATCTAATGCATTTTGCATTGTTTCTGGATTTTCTTGCTTTATTCTTAGGTAATGAATAGTCTTACCTTTATAATGATAAACTTCTCTTCTATCTGCTGGATTTTTAAATGTTTCAAAACCTTTTTGAATATCTTCATAACCTATATTATATTTTTTACATATTGCGATTGCTAGTGCATAATTATATACATAAAATGGATTCATATATGTTACTCTATAAGTATTCCCTGAACATCTAAATGTATGATTTTCAAAATCTATTTCTCTTACTGTAGTATTTGCTTTTTTAACACTTTTATAATCACAATTAGTACAATGAAATTTACCTATATTTTCTATATTATAATATTCATAATTAATCTTATGACTACACTTAGGACATGCTAGTGTAATAGTATAGAAGTCATCTTTTGTAAATGTCTTTGAATTTTTTTCCATACTATAATATACAACTTTACCTACATAGTCTTCTAATGATCTACTTCTTGGTTCTTCATTGTTAACAAATAATGTAACATCTTTATTTACCGCACCTTTAAACATTTGATAAATAAAATCTGGATCACCATTTCTTTGTACTTGGTCTTTTTGTAAGTTTGTTATACATAAGTTTTTAGCAGGTAATACTTTAAATATATTTCTTAGGCTTCTTTCATCTATTTCTAGTATTAAAAATTCTTTATTAAATTTACCAAAAAGACTAGAATTTTTAATAAGTGTTGTTGCAACACCACTCATCATATTTGCGCCCTCTGTATTAGTCGCAACCTTTTTACCTGCCGTTTTAACTGTATGACTAACAAGATTAGTTGTTGTTGATTTACCATTTGTTCCTGTTATAAATATAACCTTATCATAATCAATATTTCTAAAATATTTAACAAAATTCTTTTGTAATTTAACTGCTACTTTACCAGAAATCATTGTTCCTGATTTATGAAATATTTTACATAAAACATTACCAAATTTTCCTATCCAAAGTACTAAAATAAAATATAATCTTTTCATAAATAACCACCCTTTACTTATAAACCCTTTTTACATTCTCATTTATATATACTGGTCTATAATAGAAATATATATCATCATTTTCTTTATAATCTAAACCTGTAATATCTATAACTACATCATGCATTCCTATCTGACCAATTACATTTATAATTTTTCCATCTATATTAAAAGTCATATTATCACCTTTTATTAATGACTTTAATGATAATAAAGCATTTTTTAATCTACTTTTAAATTTAAATCTTTGAGTAATAAGTTCAAGCCCTACACCATCATAATAACCAGTTTCTAATATTCCTATCTTCATATCTCTTTTTGCAACATAAGAATTAGCATATCCAACATAATCACCTTTTTTAATATTTCTTACCTTTGTTAATTTTGTATGAAATAGTCCAATCTTTTTCAAATCTGTTTTTATTCCTGTTGCGCATCCAGAAAATGCTGATCCTACTCTTGCTGCATTTAAATGTTTATCTTTATATTTAAAGAATCCTGATGAATTACATATATGTTTATATTTGAATGTAATTTTTTCTTTTTCTATATTTTCTATCACATTAATAAGTCTTTCATATTGAATATTACTAAATGAATTATCACTCGCAAGTGAATTTGAAAAATGTGAATAAATTCCTTCAAATATTATATTTTCATTTTCTTTTATCATATCTATTATTTCTTTATAATTTTTATAATCAAATCCATATCTAGATAACCCTGTATCTATTTTTATATGTGCATATACTTTTTTGTTTAACTTTTTAGATATTTCATTTACTAGTCCTGCACCCTTTACTGAATCTATAGTTAATGTAATATCATTTTTTATAAGATTACTTAATATTTCTTCATTTATATATGGCGTAAGTAATAATATTTTTTCTTTTATATTTTTTCTTAAATTAATGGCTTCAGTAGATGACGCTACCGCAAAGTTATTTATACCATTATCTATAAGTACTTTAGTAAATTCATTTACTCCAAGGCCATATGCATTTCCTTTTACTACTGCAAAAATAGTATAATTTTCTTCTTTCTCATAATTTTTTATTATATTTATATTATGTACTAAATCATTTTTATTTATTATAAGTTCGTTCATGTTAACCTCCTATTTATAAAATTTTAATTTAACAAGTAAATTATATATTTTTTCTCCCTTAGGAAGTGAACAAATATCGTCTTTACTTAATGTTTTTAATAATAATATTGAAATTAAATATGATACTGCACCTAATAATATACAAATAATAGTTGTTAATGAATTACCTAATATTTTATTTAATAACATATATGTAACTATAATTACTAATGACATTATAATTCCTGATAATAAAGGTTTTAATATACCATTTTTAACATCTATTTTAAAATCAATTGATTTTTTTAATGTTGTATAAATTATAGTAAATGTAATTATTTGACATACAAATGAACTTATCATTGCACCATATATATTTATATTTGGATTTCTAATTAATATTAAGTTTAAACATATTTTTACTACACTACCAGTCAAAAGTGCAAGTGCTGGAACATACATTTTTCCAAGTCCAAACAATGAACCTTGTAAAGTATGATTCATTGCAACAAATATCATAGTTACCGCAGCTATTTGTAAAATATGTGCACCATCTGATGCATTTGGATAAAGCATTGTAAGTATTGGTTCTGCTAAAGTAATAAATCCTATAGCACATGGTATTACTATTAATAAAGATGTACTTATTGAAAAAGTTATTTTTCTTGAAGCAGATTTATAATCTTTTTTAGCAATTGAAGATGTTATTTCTGGAATTAGTGCTGAATAAAATGATAAATTAATCGCAAGAGGTAAGTTAACTAAAGTATCTACCTTTGATAATATTCCAGTAAGTCTCATTGCTTCCTTTTCAAGTAACTCTTTACTTCCTAATATACCAGAGTATGCAATTTGTATTAAATTACTAACCGTTACAGTATCTATAAATGTTGTTACTACAGATATAATTGAACCTATTGTAAGTGGTATTGCAGTTAATATTATTGTTTTAGATAATTCTTTAGTAGCTTTTTTAGATGTATCAACTACTTCATCTGATTCTTCTGAATATTTTTTAATATTACTTTTATAAAATACTATCAAATATGAGAAAGATAATAATATTGAAAGCGTTGTTGAAAGATTTCCACCTGCAGCCATTACATATGGTTCTTTACCTATTAATGCATATACAAATGTTACTGTTAAAACGCAGTTAAAGAATTGTTCTAATGCTTGTGATACACTAGATGCTTTCATAGTACCAAGTCCAGCAAAATAACCCCTTATAACCGCTGATACACAAACAAAGAATATTGCAGGAGCAAGTACTTTTAAAACATAAGTTACATCTGGAACTTTTAGTATATTAGTTGATATAAAATCTGAAAATAAGAATAATGATAAAGATGCTATAAAACCAATTATAGCAAAAACTAACATTGAAACTTTAAATATTCTATGTGCTTCTTTATATTTGCCAATTGCTACTTTATTAGAAACAAGTTTTGATACAGCACCAGGTATTCCTTGAGATGATATTATTAAAAGAACTGAATATACTTGATATCCTGCTGCATAATAACCATTTCCTACATCTCCAAAACCTTCCGCATTTGTTATTGCAAGTCTATACACAAGTCCTAATATCTTTATTATTACTTGAGAAATCATTAACATTAAAACATTACTTGCAAACGAATTTTTCTTTTTTGTCATAAACTTATTTCCTACTTTCTTACATATTTATAATTATATAACAAAAAAATAAAAAAACAAAGCATTTTAAATAATAAATAGAATACTAGAATATAATTAAATATGAAAAATACTACAGATACACACTTAATAGATTTAAATTTAATATCATCAATAATTTTTATATTAGCATCCTTAGTATCACTAACTCTTACATTTGATGAAAAAAATAGAGTACAAAATAAAAAAACAAACTTTACTAAACAACAAGCACTAGACATATCATTTTATAATAGAATAGTTATATTAATTGCAGTACTCATATCTTTATATGTCGGATATAAAAATTATAAAAACGAACAAGATAATACTATAGGAAAATATAAAAATACACTACTTTTATCTACAAATGTATTAACTATAATCAGCGCTACTATAATTTTATATGTTGCATATTTAAATAAACAAGAACAATCTATTACTATTTCAGATGTTGAAAATCCATTAATATAAAAAGTAGCAATTATTTTGCTACTTCAGTACTTATATTACTAAGATTTTCATTTCTTTGATTTACAATTTTATTACCTATTAAAAATATCAAAAATATACAAAGAATTATTACAATAAAATTAACTATGATATTAATAATAGGAGACTTCTTTTTAACTGATACCTCATTTGATTTTTGAAAATAACCAAGAATACTTTTATCAAATAATATTCCGCAATTAGTACATATTATTGCCTCTTTATCTACAATATTATCACACTTTGGACATCTTTTTTGATTCTTTATTGAACCTTTATTTGAATTATCTATATTAACTCTTATAATATCATTTCTTTTTATATCTTTCATAAAATTTGATTCATTTATTACATTATTATTTTCTATAGCATCTATGAAATTTTTATCTAAATTCTCTTCTTTTTTTACTATATTTGAAACTTTAATACTTTTATTATTATGTACTAAATTCATAACCTTTTTAAATAGTATTATTACTAATCCTATAAATAAAGATGTAAATGCGACTATTAAATAACCATTTAATGTACTCTTTATTTGATCTGTTACTATTATATTAGAATCTAATTTAAACATAATAATATATCTTAAATATAGTGCAAAAGAACCAATTGATACTGCAAAAGGTAACCATAATAAATATTTAAATACTTTTTTCATATAATCCCCCTCTTTTTAAATGCCCCTATTATATATCAAAACTAAATATTTTGCAAATTTTTCTTTAAAAAAAAGAATTATATCAATTCTTAAAATGAATTAATATTAATTCTTACTTTTTTATTAATAATCAATATTTATTTTTGATACTTCAATTGCCGGACGAACACTATATTGAGAAGATGATACCGGACCACTCATATATCCTACATACGTTCCATCAATAACCCAATTCCAAGCTTCTGCCTCCGTAGAATAATTTTCTAGCATATAACCATTAGGATTATAACTAGCGTATCCAGTATTTTCTAATAGATAATTACAGCTATTTATTTCCCCCGAAATTTTACTTACTGTTGAAAGGTTACATGCTTTTTGCACCTCTTGTGTTGTCAAAAATCTCGCTGCATAATTTTCATAATTGAAAGCATTTGGCAATTTTTTTTCCTTAACATTATCCGTTCCAATTTCTGTTAATATTGCCCTTTTATTATTCTTTAAATTTACATTACTCCATTGACTTATTTTTGGAAGATGAACAACTGCTGTCACAGGTCCGTTGTAACCATAATTAATTAATGTATCATAAGCACATACACCTTGTTTAACTTCACCCAAAACTACACTATTATAATATATCAATACTGCAGTATCATTTTCAAATGCTTTTGTACTTGTATTAAAATAATCGCTATTTGTCTGTGTACATTAATAAACTGTCCTACTTTTGGGGTTCAGTTCATTTGTAATATTTTTTTATTTTAATAATCAATATTATGAACTTAATTAAATTTAATTATACTTGTAACATTCTATCTCTACAACAAATATTATCTATTAATTCTAATCACAATTTTAAGATACAATTATGCTAATAAAGTGAAAGACGTATTCCTACCCCATAACTATTGAAAGTTACATTTCCAACACCGCGAGATGAAGCTGGAAAGAGGCTGCCTCCATTTGGATAATTACCACCTCTAAAACTACAAGGGCCGCTACGATCAGTAGTTTTCTCTAAAGTCCATTCCCATACATTTCCAGCAAAATCATATATATTCATTTTTTGATTTTGCTCACTTGCTCCTGAGGTTAATAACACCTTGCTTGTTTTTTCTCCGGTTATATTAAAATATAATTTGTTATAAGGATCTTCTTTTTTTGCCTTTGCACTATTTATTGTAAATGTACTTTTAGCATAATTTCCCCAACTTGTACTATCTTCTTTTATTTTTGATTGTGATACACCTTTTGTTTCTAAAAATTTACATACTAAATCCCATTGTATTCCAAATAATAAACTACTTATTTTATTTTCTGTACTCATCTTACTTGCTAATCGTTGTGCTTCACTACAACTTACATAATTATATGATACCGTATCTCTCTTACTTACTGTTTTTGGAGAATTATTTGTTATTTCTGTTCTTTCAAACCTTGCTAAATCTGAATTTGTATCACTACCTTCTATTCCTGATTCATATCTTCCTATATAAAATCCCTTATTTGTATATATACTGCTTAACATTTTGTTATAATTTGTATTATATTCATGATATGTTAATCCACATCCATTATTTAGTAATTTTTGTGCATCTGTTAATCCCTCTGTGCTTGCTGTTACTATTGTGCTACCATCCATAGCATACCATTCATCCGTAAAATTATTATTCCTGTAATCATTTGCATATGTTATTAAATCTTTTTTTATATTATCGTAATCTGCACTATTTTTGGCAGTTGTAAATACTGTACTTGGCACCTCTATCCATACCCATTCATTTTGATTACTATCTATCATTACTATTCCCATGTCTTTATTTGTACTTGAATCTATTGTTGAGTTTTTAGGTTTTGCATCTGTTGCTTGTTCTAGTACTTCTCTTGTATCTTCTGAAGGTATTTTCGTTCCATAGTTTATTTTTGTTTCTTCACCAGATTCACCATTACCACCTGATGAACTAGTATCATCTTTCTTATCATCACTACTACCTGTGTATCCTATCTTACAATTTTCTTCTGTTATTTCTTTTCCTATTTTATATACTTTTGC
>CAKPCA010000023.1 GCA_934141145.1 uncultured Bacilli bacterium | reverse complement strand
AATGATAATATACTAGTCAGAATTAAATACAAAATCTCTCTTGTAACTGACTATATATATCATACAAGGAGTTATGATTATAGTAATAGCGGGTCCAACTGGCGTAGGTAAAACAAAATTAAGTATAGAACTTGCAAAAAAATATAATGCAGAAATAATTAATGCAGATAGTGTTCAAGTATATAAGAAAATAGATATAGCGTCCGCAAAAGTAACAGAAGAAGAAAAAGAGGGTATTCCTCATCATTTATTTGATATAAAAGAATATGATGAAGATTATACAGTATATGATTATCAAATAGATGCTAGAAGGGTACTTGATAAATTACTAAAAGAAAATAAAAATGTAATTATTGTAGGTGGAACTGGACTTTATATTAAAGCATTATTATATGATTATAGATTTAATAAAGAAGAAGAAAGTCATAAATATGATAATTTAACTAATGCTGAATTATTAGATAAAATATATAAAATAAATCCAAATTCAGTTGTAGACAAAAATAATAATAGAAGACTTATTCGTGAATTAATTAATTTAGAAAATGGTGCAGAAAATAAAACTGGTGATAACCTTTTATATGATAATGTTTATTTTATTGGTCTTACGGTCGATAGAAGCATTTTATATGATAGAATTAATAAAAGAGTAGATGAAATGCTTGAAAATGGATTAGAAGATGAAGCTAAATATTTTTATAATAAAAACAGAAATACAAAAAGCTTAAGAACTGTTATTGGATACAAGGAATTATTTCTTTACTATGATAAAAAAATGACAAAAGAAGAAGCAATTAACTTAATTAAAAAAAATAGTAGACATTATGCTAAAAGACAATATACATGGTTTAATAATAAATTGAATTTAACTTGGTTTAATGTAGATTTTAATAATTTTAATAATACTATAAATGAAGTGGTTAGTTATATAGATAAAACTAGTTAATATATGACTAGTTTTTGTAAATATAAAAATAATAAGTTGACAATAAGTAAATCAGAATTGTATACTAAAAGTATATGATAGGAGAGTAAAAATGAAGAAAAAAGGATTTACATTAATAGAACTTTTAGCAGTAATAGTAATACTCGCAATAATAACAGTAATAGCAGTACCCAAAATAATAGATGTAATAGAAAAAAGTGAAAAACAATCATTTTTAGATAGTGCAAAATTAATAGAAAGTGGAATAAAAACACAATTAGGTTCAAGTGATATATTAAATCAAGATAGTTTTACTAAAGATGAAAATAATTGTTATTTATTTGATTTTACAAATAAAAATGATAATTATAATAAGTTAAATGTAAAAAATAAAGAAAACTATACCGGAAAAATAAAATATTGCAATAATAAATTTATATATACAGAATTTAGTAATGGAAAATATACATTAAATACAAATGAAGAAGGAAATAATACAATTGATAAAGTTGGGAAAATAAAAACATACATAGTAACATTTGATACAGATGGTGGGACAAGTATAGAAAAACAAACAATAGAAAAAGGAAAGACAGTGATAAAACCAAGCAATCCAAGTAAAAAAGGCTATGATTTTATAAAATGGACATTAAATGAAAATGAATATACATTTACAGAAAAAGTAACAAAGAATATAACATTGAAAGCTGTATGGAAAAAGTCAAAAATATGTAAAAGAGCAACGAAACTTCATACAGAAGAGTGTACTCAAACTGGAAGTAATGACTGCTCAGGTGCAGGATATACAACTAGTGGATCAAAAGGAACAAGTACAATAACATATGGTAATCTAGGAACAAGTGGAACACTTACTTCAGGAGATGCATTTGATTGTGATGTAAATGGAGATGGAATATATGACTCTACAAAAGAAAGATTTTATTATGTAAGTGATTATTATAATACAACTACAAAAGCATTTGAAAGTGATACAGCAGTATTAATATATTATAGTGATGTAATTGGAGGTAATCCAAGTAATAATTCAAAACAATTTTATTATAGCTCTAATGAAAATTGGCATGGACCAGTAACAGCAAAAAAACAGCTTCCAACAACAAGTCAGTGGAGTAATGTAAGTTTAAAAAATACTGCAAGAGCAATATTAAATGAAAATGGTGGTAATACAACAAAGGGAGGAACATTACCAAATAATTTTAGTTATTCCGGATATTCTGCAAGATTACTTACTACTCAAGAAATAAGTAAAGCATGTAATATAACAACTTTCGGAATTTATAAAGAATTAGATAGTTGTAATTATTTAATGGAGAATACTCAATATTCATCACTATATGGTTCATCTGTCTCAGGATATTGGTTAGAGACAGCTGAAATGTCGAATAGTATAGAACATCCAGAAACTTATTGTGCTTGGCGTGTTGCTAGTTACTACAGGAGGGTAGATTCTAACTACGTTTATGATCGTGGCTTTTACAATGGAGTTCGTCCAACAATAGAAGTGTCCAAAGTAAATATTTCATACTAAAAAATATGATTAGGTTAAAAAGAGGAGAAAAAATGAAGAAAAAAGGATTTACATTAATAGAGCTTTTAGCAGTAATAGTAATATTAGCACTAATAGTGATAATAGCAGTACCAAAGATATTAGATGTAATAGAAAAAAGTGAAAGAACAGCATGGGGAGAAAGTGCAGGATTAATGGCAAAAGCCGCAGAATTAAAGTATAGTGAAGGAAGTATAACAAATACAGAAAGAAATGAAATATATGAATTTGAAAATGGAGACTTTAAAAGTGGAAGTCCAACACTAACATTTAAGGGAGATAAACCATATAGTGGAAAGATAGTACAAGAAAAAGGGAAAACAACACTAGCATTAATAAGTAAAAATAAGAAATGGTGTGCAATAAAAAACACCGGAGAAAGAATAGCAAAAGTATATAAAATAGGAAAAGAAATAACAGAAGAAAATTGTAAAATAGGATATACTGGTAGTGATGATAAGAAAGATGATACTAGTTCATCAGGTGGTAGTGGAAGCTCTGGTTCATCTGATAGTAGTGGTGGTTCAGGTGAAGAAACTACAAAAATAATATGTAAAAGAGCAACTACACTACATACAGAAAATTGTGTACATCCAGATACAAAACAATGTTGTATAGGAACAGGATATACTGAGACTGGAAGTAAAGGAACAACTACAATAACATATGGTAATCTTGGAACAAAGGGAACACTTGCAAGTGGTGATGCATTTGATTGTGATGTAAATGGTGATGGAACATATGATTCAACAACAGAAAGATTTTATTATGTAAGTGATTATTTTAATACAAGTACAAAAAAATTTGAAAATGATACTGCAGTATTGATATATTATAATAATGTAAGTGGAGGAATAGCATCTAATTCTAAGCAATATGCATATGGTATTGCAAACCAAAGTTATAATGGACCAGTTATCGCAAAAAAACAATTGCCATCACAAACTCAATGGAATAACATAAAATTGAAACATGCAGTTAGAAAATTATTGACAGAACGTTCTGGGACAGAAGTTGCTGGAAAAGCTTTGCCTAATGATTTTAGTTATGATGGTTATGCTGCTAGACTATTGACTGTAGAAGAAGTTAGTAGTGCTTGTAATAAAAATATTATTTCTGGAGTCACAGCAGGTATTCTGGATAATTGTAATTATTTTTTAGAAAATACTTATTACTCAAATTCAAATATTAAATGTATGGACATATGGTTAGAAAATCCAACCGAATATTCTAAACCAACACAAGCGTCATGTATTAGTTCATATGATCGTGGGTGGGGTCATAGTATTATTACTGATTCTACTTTTTATGGTGTGCGTCCAGCAATAGAAGTATCTAAAGATAATATTGATTATTAAAATAAAAAAACATATTAATATGTTTTTTTATTTTAGAAAGTTATATACATTTATACTGTAGTAGTGTTCTTTTTCATTCTTTTTAGTTATGTCTTTAGATGAAATTAAGTAATAATCATATATGATGACATCACTATTATTTGTGGTAATAGGATCATCCCAAGTTAGATCTATATGTTTCCATTCGTTATTTATTAGTAGTGCATTCCATGTATGTGAATTATTAGCAACTCTAACATTATCTATACCAATTTTTGATAAAAATATTGCTAAAGTATCAGTGTATCCACTACATATTGAATAACCTTCAAATAGTGTACCAATCGCAGAATCAGAATTATATTTTGAATTACCTGATAATTTATTTTTATCATACTTATTAGTATTTGCTATATAATCATGAAATACTTTTATTTTATCTAGTACATTTGTATAATTGTTTATATTAAGTTCATTAATAATATTATTTATTTCATTATTTATTTTTACAATATCTTCATTACTATATTTTTTTTCAATAGTAACATCAATTCTTCCATTAGAATTATAATTTGATTGTATAGTTTTAAAAGAATTATATGGATGCACTAATTGGTTAATAGAAGAAAATACATTAGAATCTTTAGATAGATTATTAATATCATCTAAGCATGATGTATAACTAGAATCACAATAGTAAGAAAAATTATCCCATCCATTATTTAATATAGTATAGTAAATATTAAGTAAATCTTCTTTGTTTTTTGGATAAAAATTAGTAGTAGTTTTAGCATAAGAAGAGAAATCTTTATTTAAATATGGACTTTTATTTAATGCATTTACATTACTAATAATATTATAAGTTTTTTTATTAAATAAGTTATCTATATTTGAATATATATTACCATCTAAAAATTTATCATCTATAACAAATAGAGTTAATATTAAACAAATACAAAATGTTAAGAATTTTTTCATATTTTCACCTATAATAATTATATCAGTAAATAAAAAAAATATCTACTTAAAGATATTATTTATTATTTAATTTTTTTGCTACACGGCTTTTTTGTCTTGCAGCTTTATTTTTGGTAATAATTCCACTAGATAAAGCTTTATCAATTCTTTTATTTGCTTCTTTAACTGTTTCTTCACTAGGATTTACAACAGCTTTTTTAATAGCAGTTTTCATTGAAGACTTTTTAGGAACATTGTTAGAATGTTTTGTTTCATTAACTAATACTCTTTTTTTAGCACTTTTAATATTTGGCATAATTTCACCTCCATGACACTTAACTTTTATAATTTTATCAAATTTGTAATAAAAAATCAATAATTATTGCAATTTTTGGTAAAAATACTATTATGAGGTGAAAAAATGAGTCATAATATTGATTTAAATAGTTTAAATGTGAGAACCGATCTTGCAATAGAGGAAGTAAGTAGTGAAAATGCAAATAGTACAAAAGTAGATGGTATAACAGTAACAAACGTAGTAATAACTAAAGATAATCAAGAATTATATAATAAAAAAAATGGTGATTATATTACTATAGAATTTGAAGATGCGACAGATTATAATAATGGTAAAAAGATAGAGAAAGTTCTAATAGATGAAATAAATAAAATGCTTATTAAAATGAATATAAAAAAGGATGACAAATGTTTAATTATAGGTCTTGGTAATGATAAAAGTACACCAGATTCTTTAGGACCTCTTACTATAAATAATATTATAGTAACAAATCATTTCTTTCAAATGGGTATAAATGTAGAAGAAGGTTTTAGAAGTACAGAAGCAATTAATACAGGCGTAATGGGCGAAACAGGAATAGAAACAAGTGATTATATAAATGCAATTGTTAAAGAAGAAAAACCAGATTTTTTAATTGTAATAGACTCATTAAAGGCATCATCAATTGATAGACTTAATAAAACTATTCAGCTTACTAATGCTGGAATAAATCCTGGTAGTGGTATAGGAAATACTAGAAAAGAAATAAGTAAAGACACTTTAAATATACCAGTTATAGCAATTGGAGTACCAACTGTAGTAGATTCAGTAACAATAGTAAGTGATACATTTAATTATATAGTTAATCATTTTTCATATATGAAGGAAAATATAGATAATCCAACAGAAAAATTAAAAATAGTTAGAACTAATATAAAAAAAGATAATGTTAATGAAAATGATAAAAGAGAATTATTTGGTTTAATAGGTGCTTTAAATGATAATGAATTAAAATCTTTAGTATTTGAAGTATTAAATCCAATTGGATATAATATGATAGTTACTAGTAAAGAAATAGATTTTTTAATAGAAAAGTTAAGTAATATAATATCTAATTCTATAAATAATGCATTACATGATAATGTTACAAATTTATAGTGTAAAATATGTAAAATTAAATTTATTTCGACAAAATAATTAACTTTAAGTGATTAATATAATACTAAGGTGATTATATGAAGAAAGCAAATGTTAAAGGTCCTAAGTTTAAATTTAATAAAAAAATAATAAAATTCTTTTTTTTAATAATTATTATAGTATGTTCATATTTAGTAACAATAAGCTATTTTTCTAAAAAAAATATAGATGTTACAGATAAAGAGTATGTGCAATTTTTAATAAATAAATCATATAATAAATCTAATAATAACTATACATTTATAGTTAATGAAAGTTTAAAGTTATTATCAAAACTTGATTTAACTAAGCCAGAAACAATGTTAGATAGTAGATTTGTTAGTAAGGATAATAAAGAAAATACTCAAAATATAAAAGATGCGACCGCATCAGGGGATGATTATGAAATTAGTACTTATGAAAAATTAACATCTTATATAAGCAATCCTAATAATAATGAATCTAATAATCCAGTTGTTTATTTATATAATACACATCAGTTAGAAACATATTCTAATAGTGGACTTGAAAGTTTTAATGTAACTCCTAATATTATGATGGTTTCTTATTTACTTTCAGAAAAACTTAACAAAAAGAATATTGGTACTATTGCAGAAGATACTAATATCGCAGAATTTATGAAAATGTCTAATATTAAATCTAGTGAATTTTATGCGACTAGTAGAATATTTTTAAACAATGCAAAAACTAAGTACCCTTCATTAAAGTATTATATTGATTTACATCGTGATTCTGTTAGTAAAAATATATCTACATGTGAAATAGATAATAAAAAATATGCAAGAATATTATTTGTAATAGGCACAAGTAATAAAACATATGAACAAAATGAAGCAGTCGCAAAAAAAATAGATGAAATAAGTGATAGTTTATATCCTTGTCTTTCAAGAGGAATATTTAAAAGAAATATAAATGGATGGGATAAAGCATATAATCAAGATATATCAGAAAATGTAATGTTAATTGAAATAGGTGCTAAAGAAAATACAATGGATGAAGTATTAAATACAGTAGATGCATTAAGTATAGTATTAGAAAAATATATAAAGGGGGAATAAAATTGAAACCTAAAAAAATATTTAATACTACTATATTTTGTTTATTTGTAATATTTTTAGCTATATATGGTGCGTCTAAAACAGGTTATTATGAATATGAAAATAAAAAACAAAAAGAATTAACAGAAGAAGAAATAAAAAAATTTGAAGAAGATGTTGCAAAAGGTAAAAATGTAAATATAAATGATTATTTAAAAGATGATACTAAATATTATGATAATAGAATAACAAATGTTGCGGATAAAGTATCTAATACATTTTATAATGGAATTACTAAAAGTTTAGAAGAAAGTTTTAAATTAATAGAAAAGATTATAGGAGAATAAATATATTATTATTGAAATAAATACACATAATATTCTAAATAATAAGAATTTTGTGTATTTTATTTTTTCATTTACACTAATCATTTGCATATGAATACTAAAACTACCAAATGTTATTACAATTAATATAAACAAACCTTTTAAAAAAATAGAAATATTAGATAAACTAATTAAATAAATTCCATTTGAAAATTCAAAAATACCTAATATGAGACTATTTATAATACCCTTAAAGGGTAATATATTTGTTATTAAAGATAATAATATAGAAAAAAATAATATATTAGAAAATATCATAACTAGTGAACTAGTTGTACTTTTAAGTGATGAAAAATATATTTCAAATATTGAACTATTATTTGAAGTATTATCTTTTTCTATAGAAACTTTATTTTTATTTTTTAATAAAATACCAAGTATTATATTAGATAAAATATGTGATATATAAATTATGAGTGTTAACTTTATATCTTTTAGGTATATTATTCCAACTGTACAAATTAAAAAAATTGGATTTACAAAACTAGTATAGTTTACTATTACATTTAAATTTTGGTTATTATTTAGCATTTTAGCATTATTAGGGTATCCACTAATTATAGATAAAATAAATATAATTACTTCTTTCTTATTAATATTAAATATTTTTTTAAAGATATTAATAATAAAATTAGGTATATATTTTTCAAAATCTAATTTAATTAATATTTGAGAAAATAATATAGACGCAAACATAGTTGGCATTAATGTATACATGCATATATTTAAAGTTTTATTAAAAGAATAAATTATTTCTTTAGAATTAAATAGTAAATAAATTTCTAAAATTAAAAAAATACTTGTAAAAATAAATTTTTTCATCATTAATCCTCTTATTATATATATGCTTATAATGAGGTATGTTATGAAAACAATTGGTATTTTATTAAGAAAAGATGGTAATAAATATTCTTTTCCTTTAAATTTTATAAAGCTATTATGTGAAGTTAGAGTTATACCGATATTACCCGATATAACAAGTGTAAATAATGTAGATGGTGTAATACTTCCAGGAGGAATAGTAGAAGAAGATAACACATTAGATTTAATTAAATACTTGCATAAAATAGATAAACCTACTTTAGGAATATGTTTAGGAATGCAAGAAATGGGAAAAGCACTTAAAGGAATAATAGTAAGAAATGAAAATGATAATCATTTGAATAAAATGAAATATTCTCATGAAATAAATATAAGAAGAAATACTAAACTTTATAGTATATTAAAAAAAGATAAAATATTAGTTAATAGTAGACATTTGTATAAAGTATTAGTAGATGAAAAATATATAAGTGCAACATGTAATGAAGTTATAGAAGCTATAGAAGATAAAAACAAAAGATTTTTTGTTGGTGTTCAATTTCACATAGAAGATTTGCTAGATGATATCAATAGTAGAAAAATAGTAAATGCTTTTGTTAATTCTCTTTGAGTCATTGAAAATATAAATAAAATATAGTATAATTTTTTATATGATAGGAGTAGAAGAAATGAAGAAAAAAGGATTTACATTAATAGAGTTACTTGCAGTAATAGTATTACTTGCAATAATAATGGTAATATCAGTATCAAAGATAATAGATGTAATAGAAAAAAGTGAAAGAAAAGCATATGAAGATAGTGTAAACTTGATGGTACATCAGGCACAAATGCAGTATGAAACAAATGAAATAACAGGAGAAGAAAATAAGAAAATACCAGAAGAAGGAATAGTATATATATATGGAATAAATGACAAAAAAGAAACATATCAGACAAATATAGAAGAAGTAGGAGAACTAAAGTTTAAAGGAGATAAGCCAAGTTCAGGAACAATAACACTAACAAAAGATAAAAAAGTAGTAGTACAAAATTTAGTAAGTAAAAATAAAAAATGGTGTGCAAAAAAAGATGGAAATACAAAAAATGTAACAGTAGGAAAAGCAACAGAATTAGGATGTGCTATAGAAGAAGAAAAAGAAGAAATAGTAGAAGACAAAAAAGCATGTGAACTAGAAGAAGAAACAAAAGATGGTAAAACATATTATTATGTAGATTCAGTATGTGATTTATATGCACTAAGTAAAAATGTAAGTAGTGGGACAAATTATTCAGGAAAAATAGTAAAATTAAGAAATAATTTAGATATGAGTAAAATAGATAATAATACAAAAAAATATATAGAAGAAAATAAAGACTATTTTACAGAAGAAGACTTAAAAATAAATGAAAGATTTATGCCAATAGGAACAAGTGCAAAAGTTTTTGCAGGAACATTTGAAGGAAACGCAAAAACAATAAGTAACTTAACAATAAATAGACCGACAATGGATTATGTGGGATTATTTGGATATAGTTATTATCCTTCAGTAATAAAGGGAATAAATATAAAAGGAATAAATGTAGTAGGAAATAATTATGTAGGAGGAATAGTAGGATATAATAATCAAGGTACAATAACAGAAGCAGTAGTAGAAGGAAATGTAACAGGAGAAAAATATTCAGGAGGAGCAGGATACTATCATGGTGTGACAATGACAAGTATAATCTTGAATGTAAATGTAACATCAAAGAGTGGAAAAGCGTTCAGTTTTGGAGAAAATTATTTTGAATCAAAGCCATTTAATGCTGTAGCAGAAAGTGGAACAATAACAGGCCAAAGCGTATTGGCAAACACAGCATATTATTCGGATAAGGTAGTTGCGACAACATACCAAGGGACAAAATATGATAGTAATGCACTAGGAAATATAAATGGGTATGAAAGTGCAATAGATACATATATAGGTGGAGACGATGATGATTCAGGATATTATTTTGATTATGATAAGAATGGAAAACTAGTAATAAAAAGTACAGAAAAAGATCCAATAGAATTCAAATTAAAAGGAAGCGGAACAGAAAGTGATCCATACTTAATAGGAAGTTATGAAGACTGGAAGATGGCAACAATAAAAGCAGATCAAGTAGGAGCATATTTCAAAATAACAAAGGATATAGACTTTACAGGAAAGAGATTCTACATGCTAGGAAGTTATCAAAATAAATTTAGTGGAACATTAGATGGAGATAATCATACAATAAGTGGAATAGAAACAAAAGGTGGAAGTTATCAAGGAATAATAGGATATATGGATTCAGCAGATGCAGCAGTAAAGAATCTAAAAATAAATAAAGCAAGTATGACAAACCTAACAAATTATTCAGGAATAGTAGTAGGATATTTAAATAAAGGAACAATAAAAGATGTAGAAGTAACAAATTCAAAAATAACATCAGAATTTAAAGATATAGACTCATATATAGGAGGAATAGTAGGATATAATGTAAGTGGAATAGTAGAAGGAGTAAATGAAACAAATGTAACTGTAGAAGGTGGAAATGACGTTGGAGGATTGTCTGGATATAGTTATTATCCTTCAGTAACAAAAGGAATAAATATAAAAGGAATAAATGTAGTAGGAAATAATTATGTAGGAGGAATAGTAGGATATAATAATCAAGGTACAATAACAGAAGCAGTAGTAGAAGGAAATGTAACAGGAGAAAAATATTCAGGAGGAGCAGGATACTATCATGGTGTGACAATGACAAGTATAATCTTGAATGTAAATGTAACATCAAAGAGTGGAAAAGCGTTCAGTTTTGGAGAAAATTATTATGAATCAAAGCCATTTAATGCAGTAGCAGAAAGTGGAACAATAACAGGTCAAATTGTATTGGCAAACACAGCATATTATTCAGACAAGGTAGTTGCAGCAACATACCAAGGAACAAAATATTCATCTAATTATATAAATGATTTAACATATTATGATGGATTATTAGATAGTAGTAATAAACCAATAATAGAAAGTAAGTATACTGGTGATGTAAATGGTTCAGGATATTTCTTTGATTATGGAAGTGATGGAAAGATAAGAGTAGTAAAAGCATATACCTATGATAAGGGGACAGCAGATGTAGATGAAAATTATACAATGAAAAAGATAGTGGGAACAACAGATACAACAGCGCCAGAATGTACATTAGATTATGTAGTTCCAGTATCAAATGGAATAAGAGCAAGTTTTAGTTGTACAGATGAAAGTGGAGCACCATCAATAACATCAATGTTTGATTCAACAACAAGTTTAGCTGCAAAAGAATATGAAAATATAGGAACTGATAAAAAAGGAATCGTAAGTGGAAATACTAGAAGTATAGTAAGTACATGGACAACAAACGATCCGGTATCAGTACCAACAAAAGGAAAATGTTATTACTTTAGATATGGTGGAAAAGATTCATCAGGAAATTATAGTACATATGTTACTAAAAGTTGTTATAAAGGATTTAATTAAGGAGATAAAAAATGAAAAAAATAGTATTGAGTTTAATAATGGTATTACTATTATTAGGAATATCAACAGGATGTAAAAATAGTAATATAGAAAATAAAGAAGTAAAAACAAATAAAGAATTAAATAATAAAATAGAAGAAACAAGTATATTTGAAGGATTAGATATATTAAATGATAATACACTTGAAACACAACTAGGAATAAACAGAAATTTTGTAGAAAGTCATGCGGTTGGGATATCAATGTATGGAAATACAAAAAAACTATATATGATAATAAAACCAAAAGAAGAAAATAAAAAAATAGTAAAACAAGCATTAGATTTATATATAGAAAGAAAAACAGAAGAAGCTTTAGAGGAAGATAAAAAACTATATGAAAATGCATTAAAAGAAGAATATAATGGTTATTATGTGTATATAGTGTCAGATAATAATGAAGAAGTATTTAATAAAATAATAGAATACTTAAAATAATATTTTAACTATTAGTAATAGGTTTACTAATAGTTTTTTGATTGACTTTTTATATGTTTATATATATAATAATAAATTGAAAAAGAGGCGATATATATGAAAAGACAATTATTAAATAAAATTTTTAGTAAATATCCAACTATTAAAAATATAGAAAATCTATTTGATTTAACTGAAGAAGAATTAGTTAGAATATTAAATACTAAAGATGTTGTAGAGGCGGAAAAAACATTAAAAGAAATATTAGAAGAAAAAAATAAAGAAAAGAATAAAAGTAAAACTTTATCTTTGAATTCAGAATATTATATTAATTTTTAAAAAGTCTTTTGACTTTTTTATTTTGGTAAAAAATGTTATAATTAAAGAAGGTGAAGTAATTATGAAACGTGAAGAAGTAGATAGAGAAAAGATAACTCCAATGATGAAGCAATATCTAGAAATAAAAGATGCAAATTTAGATAACATATTATTTTTTAGATTAGGAGATTTTTATGAAATGTTTTTTGAAGATGCTATTACAGCATCTAAAGAACTAGAATTAACATTAACTGGTAAAAGTTGTGGTTTAAGTGAAAGAGTTCCAATGTGTGGTATACCATTTCATTCTGCAAATATTTATATAGAAAAATTAGTAGAAAAAGGTTATAAAGTCGCAATATGTGAACAAACTGAAGATCCTAAGAATGCTAAAGGAATAGTAAAAAGAGATATAGTACAAATTATATCATCTGGGACTAGAATGAATAGTGAGTTTATTGATGAAGGATCTAATAACTATATAGGAGATATAATAGATTTAAAATATGCATATGTTATAAGTTATGCAGATATTACAACAGGTGAGTTTAATTCTGCAATAATAGAACATACTAATGAATCATTGACTCAAGAAATAGTCGCAAGAAATATAAAAGAGATAGTAATAAAAACAGACTTTGATAAATTAGTACTAGAAAATTTAAAGAAAACTTATAATATTACAATTTCAATATACAATAATTCAGATTTAATAAATAATTATGAAAATATATACAGTGATATTACTGATGAAAGAATAATAGTATCAGTAAAACACTTATTATCATATTTAGAAAATACTCAAAAAAGAAGCTTATCACATATTCAAAAAGTAAACATAACTAAAGAAGATTCTTTTTTAAAAATGGATATTCATACAAAGAGAAATTTAGAATTAACTGAAAACTTAAGAACTAAAGAGAAAAAGTATTCACTTCTTTGGTTACTTGATAAAACAAAAACTGCTATGGGAAGTAGAAAACTTAAAAATTATATACTAAATCCACTTGTAGATAAAAATAAAATAGAAGAAAGATATAATGTAGTAGAAACTTTAATAAAAGAATTTATATTAAAAGAAGATTTAAGAACATATTTAGAAAATGTATACGATCTTGAAAGATTAGTTGGAAGAATAGCTTTTGGTTCTGCAAACGCAAGAGATTTACTTCAATTAAAAACATCATTAAAGGTACTTCCAGATATTAATAATATATTAAAACAAATTAATTATAGAGAAATAAATGAGTTTCAAGATTTATATAATTTGCTTGAAAAATCTATATATGAAGATGCACCTATTACATTAAAAGAAGGTTACTTAATAAAAGAAGGATATAATGAAGAATTAGATTTATTAAAAAGTTCTAGAAAAGGAAATAAAGACTTTGTTTCTAATCTGGAAAAAGAAGAAAGAAATAGGACTGGCATTAAAACATTAAAAGTAGGATATAATAGAATATTTGGATATTATATAGAAGTTAGTAAAGGTGCTTGCAAAGATATAAAAGAAGAATTTGGATATGAAAGAAAACAAACTCTTGCTAATTGTGAAAGATTTATTACACCTCTTTTAAAAGAAAAAGAAGCACTTATATTAGGCGCAGAAGAAAAGATTATAAATCTTGAATACGACTTATTTGTTAGTATAAGAGATACTGTTAAAAAATATATACCTGAAATTCAAGATTTAGCTCATATATTAAGCGAAATTGATGTATTATCATCTTTAGCAGTAGTCGCAGAAGATAATAATTATGTAAGACCTATTTTAAATACAGATAAAGTAATAGATATAAAAGATGGAAGACATCCTGTTGTAGAAAAGGTTCTTACAAATGCTGAATTTGTATCTAATGATGTATTATTTACAAAAGATGAAACAGTAATGCTTATAACAGGACCTAATATGGCAGGTAAATCTACATATATGAGACAAATGGCAATGATAGCAATAATGGCTCAAATAGGTTCATTTGTACCAGCATCATATGCTAATATTCCTGTATTTGATAAAATATTTACAAGAATAGGTGCAAGTGATGATTTAGTGTCTGGAGAATCTACATTTATGGTAGAAATGATGGAAGCAAATAATGCAATTACTCATGCCACAGAAAATAGTTTAATATTATTTGATGAACTTGGAAGAGGAACTGCTACTTATGATGGAATGAGCTTAGCCGCTGCCATAATAGAATATATACACGATAAAGTAAAAGCAAAGACTTTCTTCTCAACACATTATCATGAATTGACAGACCTTGAAAAAACTCATAAACATTTGAAAAATGTACATGTATCTGCAAAAGAAGAAAATGGTAATATTACATTCTTACATAAGATAAAAGATGGAAGTATTGATAAAAGCTATGGTATACATGTTGCTAAACTTGCAAAACTACCAAATGAGTTAATAAAAAGAGCAGAAGAATACTTAAATAAATACGAAAAAAATGAAAGATCTAAACATGATAATGTAGAGCAAATAGCATTATCTTTTGATGAACCAAGTGAAGAAAATGAAATAATAGAAGAATTAAAGAAATTAAATCCTCTAGAAATGACACCAATTGATGCAATGAATAAGTTATATGAGTTAGTTATAGAAGCAAAAAAGTAAACTAATATTAAAAAAAATAAATTATAGTAAAATATTTAATTTAAAAATAAAAAAATAGATATAACAAATAATTAAAATAGTAAGAAAATAGGTTTAAAAATGGCAAAATAACGATTTGAATAAGGAAAAAATATATGATAATTTATCTT
>CAKPCA010000022.1 GCA_934141145.1 uncultured Bacilli bacterium | reverse complement strand
TAATGAGGCAAAAGAAGATGGCATAAAAGAAGGCTCTATAGCGATAGCAAGAAATTTATTATCTATGAATATGAAGATAGAAGATATATCAAAAGCAACAGGTTTATCTATAGATGAAATTAAAAAAATATAATATTGTAAAGAATAGTGTAAACTATTCTTTTTTTTATAATTTTTTTTATTTACTATGGACAAATTTTTTCTTAAAAGGTATAATATTGATAACCAGTGGGACAAAGTGGTTGATTGTGGGGGATGAAAAATGTTTATGGGAGAATATCATCATAATATTGATGATAAAGGTAGACTTATTATTCCTTCTAAATTTAGAAATGAACTTGGCGAAAAGTTTATTGTAACAAGAGGTTTAGAAGAATGTCTATTTGTTTATTCTATAAGCGAATGGAATGAAATAATTAATAAATTAAAACAACTTCCTTTCACAAATAAAGATGCTCGTTTATTTATGAGAATGTTTATGTCTGGTGCCACTGAGTGTGAACTTGATAAAAATGGTAGAATCAATATTCCTGCAACACTTACTAAATATGCTTCTTTAGATAAAGAATGTGTAGTAATAGGTGTTAATGAACGACTTGAAATATGGTCTAGTTCAAAATTCGACAACTTCTTTAATGAAAATATAGATAATTTTAGTGATATAGCGGAGAATTTGTTTAATGCATGTTAGTGTATTACTTAATGAAGCAATAGAAAATTTAAATATTAAAGAAGATGGAATATATGTTGATTGTACTTTGGGGTATGCAGGTCACAGTAAAGAAATATTAAAAAGAATAAAAAAGGGTAAATTATTCGCCTTTGATCAAGATGGGGAAGCTATCAATTATAGTAAAAAGATTCTTGATCAAATAAGTAGCAATTATGAAATTATTAATAGTAATTTTGTAAATATAAAAGAAGAATTGAACAAAAGAGGAATAAATAAAGTTGATGGTATTTTATTTGATCTTGGTGTATCAAGTGTTCAGTTAGATGAAGCAGAAAGAGGTTTTAGCTATCATAAAGATGCTAAACTTGATATGAGAATGAATCAGGAACAAGATTTTTCTGCGTATGATGTAGTTAACTCATATTCATTAGAAGAATTAGTAAAAATATTTTATGAATATGGTGAAGAAAAATATGCAAGACCAATTGCAAAAGCGATAGTTAAGTATAGAGAAAATAAAAAAATAGAAACTACATTAGAACTTGCTGAGCTTATAAAAAATAGTGTTCCTCAAAAGTACAAAAGAGATTCTCATCCAGCAAGAAAAGTATTTCAAGCGATAAGAATTGAAGTTAATAAAGAATTAGATGTATTTAAAATAGCACTAGATGATTCTATAGAATTACTAAATACAAATGGTAGATTATGTGTTATTACATTTCATTCTTTAGAAGATAGAATATGTAAAAATAAATTTAAAGAAATAAGTGAAGTTGATAAACTTGTAAAAGGATTACCAGTAATACCAAATGAGTACAAGCCAAAGGTAAAAATCATTGGTAAGTTTAAACCAAGTAAAACTGAACTTGAAAATAATAATAGATCAAGAAGTGCAATACTTAGAGTTATAGAAAAATTATAAAAAGGGTGATAAATATGAAATCTAAAAAGAAAGAAAATACATTAAAATTACGTAATTTTCAAAAGAAATTTACTATTGTAGGTTTAGTAGGTCTTTTATGCCTTTGGGTATTTAGTTTCTTTGCTAAGATTTCATTATCTTCAATGAATGTTGAAGTAGAAAGATTATCAAATAGTGTAAAAAAACAAGAAAAAGTTAATCAAGGTTTAGTAATGAAAATAAATGAACTTGCATCTTTAGAAAATATACAGGAAGTTGCAAATCAAGAGGGATTAGCGTATAATAATAATAATATAGTAATAATAAAACAGCAATAAAGGAAGTGCTAGCAAATGAAGAAGGATAGAGTAATGAATAAAGTCAAATTAAATAGATTTATATTCATAGCTGGCCTTCTTTTATTTTTGGTCATAATAGGTAGGTTAGTATTTTTAAATTTATCTAAAAATATTGATGGTATTAACTTATCAGAGTTTGCAAAAAATAGAAATACAACTAAAGAAACTTTGTATGCTACAAGAGGATCAATATATGATTCTAATGGAGAAGTACTTGCTCAAACAGTTGATTCATATACTTTAATTGCATATTTAGATGAAAGTAGAAGTAAGAATTATACAACACCGCAACATGTTATAGATAAAGAAGATACTGCTAAAAAATTAGCAACTGTAATAGATATGGATGAGGAAAGAATACTTAAAATATTAAATCAAAAAGGATTATACCAAGTAGAATTTAGTTCTGCAGGTAAAGGACTTACACAACTTCAAAAAGAGGCAATAGAAAAATTAAATTTACCAGGTATAGGATTTACAAGTCAAAGTAAAAGATATTATCCTAATCTTGATTTTGCATCATATACTTTAGGTTATGTAAAAAGTAATGATGATAATGAAATGACTGGTGAAATGGGAATAGAATCTTATTATAATAAGGAATTAACTGGTACTAACGGTTCACTTGAATATCAAAAAGATGCATCTGGTTATAAACTTGTTAATAGTCCAGAAATAAGAATAGAAAAAATAGATGGTGATGATATATATCTTACTATTGATACTAATGTACAATTAATAGTAGAAAGAGCACTTAATACATATTTTGAATCATCGGGTGCAAAAAGTGCTATATTTGTAGTCGCAGATGCTAAAACAGGAAAAATACTTGCATCTGCTAGTAGACCAAGTTTTGATCCTAATATAAAAAATATTACTAATTACTTAGATCCTTTAGTATCTGTTGCATTTGAACCAGGTTCTACAATGAAAACTTATACTTATATGACCGCTTTAGAAAAGGGTGTTTATAAGGGTGATGACACTTACATGTCTGGTACTATGGAACTTAGTGGTAAAAAGATAAAAGACTGGAATAATATAGGTTGGGGAGAAATAACTTATGATTTAGGTTATATGAAATCTTCTAATATAGGTGTTGCTAATTTAGTAACTAAGTATATAAATAAAGATGATTTAGATAAGTATCTTAAAAAATTAGGATTTGGTTCTAAAACAGGCATAGAACTTCCTGGTGAAGTATCTGGTCAAATAAAATTTAAATATGATATTGAAGTTGCAACTGCATCTTTTGGTCAAGGTATAACAACTACACCAATACAACATATAAAAGCATTAACATCTATATCTAATAATGGATATTTATTAAATCCTACAATAATAGAAAAGATAGTTGATTCAAATACTGGTAAAGTAAAATATCAATCTAAAAAACAAACTGGTACAAAAGTTGCGGAAATATCTACTGTTAATAAGATTAAAGATTTAATGGATGGTGTTGTAAATAATAGTGAAGGTACTGGTACTGGATATCACTTAGATGGATATCAAATAATTGGTAAAACAGGAACAGCACAAATATTAAATCCAAGTACTGGATTATATTATTCTGGTGATATAGCATCAATTAAATCGTTTGAAGGAATGTATCCTAAAGATAATCCTAAATATATATTTTATATAGCACTTGAAAGATCAGTACATAATACAATGCCAGATATGATAAAATCTACTATAAAAGATATAGAAACATATTATAATTTAACAAGCGTTGAAGCAGATAACAATAATATATATATAATGGAAAACTTTCTTAATAAAGATATAGAAGCAAGTAAGAATGCTCTTAATTTAAAAGGTATTAGTTATGAAGTAATAGGTGATGGTAATAAAGTAATAAATCAGTATCCTATAGCAGGAGCTAAATCAAATGGGAAAGTATTCTTAGTAACAAATAGTAATAATATTAATGTTCCTAATATAGTTGGTTATTCTAGAAAATCATTTATAAATTTAGTTAGTTTAATGAAACTAGATTATAGTATAGAAGGTAATGGATATGTAGAATCTTATACAGTAGATGTAAATGAAGAGGGTAAACCAGTAAAAGTAAATGCCATCTTAAATGATAAAGCATATATTACTAACAAATAAAAAAAGTTCTTATTTCAAGAACTTTTTTATTTATTTTATATTTCTTCAATTTTCATAAAGTTTGTAGTTTTTTTACCAGTATTAGGGAAACCACCAGCAATAACTATTTGATCACCACTATTTAATTCAACTTTCTTTTATATATTCTTTATTTTTTTCTTTTAAATGAAAACTATTTCTAAATTTTGATTTTGATAAAGAATATAATATGTTATCAATATTTTTCATTTTAACACTCCATATATAATACTACAAAAGGTCACTTATTCATAATTATCACAACTAATATTTATGTATTCTTTATCACCTATATTTGTTTTTTTTACATAGCACTTATCATTATAAGAACCACAATCAAGTTTATCTATGCTTGCATTATACCTGCATATGTCACCTGTATCATCTTCTATTTTGTATTGTAAATTATATATTTCATAAGTATTATCTTTTTTACTATAATCATAATTATATAATTTACTTAAATTATCCATTAATTTATTAATAGTATTTTCATTAGCGGTTACTTTTAAATCAAAATAATTAAAATCATAATTTCTAATTATATTATTTTTTAAATCATTAATAACATCAGATAAAATAGTAAAACTACTTTGTTGATGATAATATACATTTATTATATTCATTTTATATTCAATACTTTTATGCATATCCATTTTAATATATTTATCATCATATATTCCAGATATTTTTATTTTCCCATATTCTAAAGAATTATCTATTTCGTAATTAATTTTATTTGAATAATCTATTACATTAATGCCTTCATTATTAATAACAAACATATTATCTTTATAGTCAATTTCTTTATCATAAGTTTTTAAATTTAGTATATCATTCATATTATCTATCACTTTAAAATCTTTTACACCTAGAAAAAATATACCGATTCCTATGCCAGTTGTTAGTATACTTATTAAAAATGTTATTAATAATATTTTATAATTATATTTTTTATTAAAGATAAATCCGATTATTAACATAAGAATTATTATATTTATAATAATCAAAGATAATAAAGATAATGTACTTCCAATAAATACTATATTTGATAAATTAAAATAAACTGAAACTACAAGCATAATCGCAAACATTAATAATGTAAAAGCAAAGAATAATCCTAAAAAGAATATAAATATTTTAACAAACATTATTATTATTTTAGATAATACTGATAGAAAAGCAAATGGTCTAGAGTTCTCATTTCTAATTATAATTTTTTTTCTTTTATCTTCTTTTATTTTACTTTTTTTATCTTGTTTTTTGTCATCTTTTTCAGTATTTATAATTTCATCATAATAGTTTAAATACCTTATTTTAAATACATGTACAAGTACAATAATTGAAATAATTGTCCATAGTATCATAAGAACATTTCTTAATATTCCATTTATTATCTCTATTCCTTTTATGCTTTCAAATGGATAAAATCCAAAAAAATATCTTGAAAAATTGATAATTATTAATCCTAAAGTTATCATAATAATTGTTATTATAACCATCTCAATTACACATTTAAATCCACTAATAAAACTCATCCTAGAAAACATATTAATAGTTTTAGTAATAAAATCTAAAAATGAATCTACAATTACATTTATATTATTTTTACTTTTTCTTTCTATCTTTGTAACATCAGTTATATTATCATTAATAAGATCATCCATTGAACACTCAAATATGTTACATATTTGTACTATTTTATCTGTTTCAGGATATGTATTATTACTTTCCCATTTTGATACACTTTGTCTTGATACATTTAATTTTTCTGCTAACTCTTCTTGAGATAATCCTTTCTTTTTTCTTAAAGCTATTAACTTATCGCCAAATTTCATATTTTTTCCTCCTTTTCATTATTAATTTTATAATAATTTATGGTTGCATTCTATACACTTTGATTGGAAATTTTGTAAAGTTTTGGTTGCATTACATATATTATAACAAAAAAAGATTACCTTTTATAGGTAATCAATTAAAAATTAGATTTCTTCGATTTTCATAAAGTTTGTAGTTTTTTTACCTGTATTAGGGAAACCACCAGCAATAACTATTTGATCACCACTATTTAATTCTACAAATTTTTTAGCTTGAGCAACACCATCATTAATTACTTCATCAGTTGAATTATATTCATTAACAACAACTGGATATACACCATAACTAAGTGCTAATGTTCTAGCAACTTTTCTAGTTGGTACAGTTGCAAGTATTGGAGCATTTGGTCTTAAGTTACTTATTGCTCTTGCACTATGACCAGACATAGTAGCTGCAACTATAACTTTTGATCCTAATTCATTTGCTGCATTAACAACACTGCTTGCAATAATTTCAGTTTTATTTGCTGCAACATATGCATATTTATTATCATATCTATAATAACTTTCAACATTTTCACAAATTTGTTTCATATTTTGAATAGTTTCTACTGGATATTCACCCATAGTAGTTTCATCACTAGTCATGATAGCATCACAACCAGAAAGTACAGCATTAGCAACATCTGTTACTTCAGCATTAGTTGGTCTAATACTATGTTTCATACTACTCATCATTTGAGTTGCCATAATAACTCTTTTACCTTTAGCTCTACATTTACTAATCATCATTTGTTGATATAATGGTAAGTTTTCTACACCAGTTTCAATTCCAAGATCTCCTCTTGCAATCATAACAAGGTCAGTTGCATCAATAATTTCATCTAAGTTATCCATTGCATATTGAGTTTCAACTTTAGAAATTATTAACATATCCTCTCTACCATATTCTTTACATAATTTTCTTACATCTTCAATATCTTCAGCACAGTTAACAAATGAAAGTGCTAAATAATCTCCATTATGTTCACAAGCATATTTAATATCTTCTTTATCTTGTTCACTAACAAATGGTACATCTAATTTTATACCTGGAATACATACTCCACGTCTACTTTTAATTGTTCCACCATTCATTATACGGCATGTTACTTTATCATTTGATGCTTCTTCTACAACTAATTTATAGAATCCATCATCAACTAGAATACTCATGCCTTTTTTTAAATCTTTTAAAATTCCTTTATAGTTAAATGAAATTCTTTCTTTTGTACCAAGAACATCTTCTTCAACTATATCAATAGTTTCTCCTTCAACTAAATCAATATAATCTCCATCAAATGTACAAGTTCTAAGATCTGGTCCTTTTGTATCAAATAAGATAGCAATGTTAGTACCAAGTTCTTCATTAGCTCTTGCAACTAATTCTTCATCTATTCTTCTTTCTTCCATAGTCGCATGTGAAAAGTTAATTCTTGCAACATTCATTCCTGCGTCTACTAGTCCTTTAAAATTTTCCCATTTTTGTGTAGAAGGACCAATACTACATATTATTTTTGTTTTTTTCATATTTTCACTCCTTTTGACTAAATAATTATATGACAAAATAACAAAAATGTAAATAGTATAAGGAAAAAGTATACATTAAATACATAAAAAAATTGTTATATTTACTAAATTATGATATACTAACAAACTAAATAAAAAGAGGGGAGTAAATTATGAAAATAATATCATTATCTAAAAGAAAATTTAAAGATTTAAAAAAACTTGATTTACCAAAAGAAATATATAATATGGAAGCTACTTTATATGATTTTAGATACAGGGGTAAAGATAAAGTATTTAAAAGACTATATCATACAAGTGGTCAAGTTTTTGCTAATAAATTATATACTCTTGAAATGCTAGATGCAAATAGAGAATATTTTCCATCTAATTTTTGTGTTCCAGATGCATTGTTATCAGTAGGTGGAGTAATAGAAGGTGCAACTATGCCAAAAGTAAATGGAGTAAATTTGTCATTATTATTAAAAAATAAAAAAGTTAGTACTGAAACTCAAATTTATTATTTAAAGAAAGTAGGAGAAATATTAAATAAATTAAAATATATAAGAGAAACTACACCACTTAAAGATTTTTATATAAATGATTTACATGATTTTAATTTTCTTGCTGATATAGAAAATAAAAACTTAAATGTAGTAGATTTAGATAGTGCAAAAATAGGAAATAATAATGCTTGTGCAGCTAGATTTTTAACACCTTTTTCTTTATTAAATAGTGCAGTAGGAAAATATAACATCAACAAAGATGAAAATGCATCTGGTTATGTAGTCGCAGATGAAAATACAGATTTATATTGCTATATAATAATGATATTGAATTACTTATATGGTGAAAGTATTAATAATGTTGATATAGTTAGATTTTATGATTACTTAAATTATTTAGAGAGTATTGGTGTAAATAAAGAATTAATAGAAAACTTTGGTAAAATTTTAATAAATAAGGATAATGAAAATCCAATTGAATTACTTGATTCTATAACAAATGAACAAGTATATAGAGCAAAGAAAAATGTATATGAAAAATTAGGAAAGTAGCCTAGTTTTTTTCATTTTCTCATAAAAGATACATATTCACATATATTTTATTAGGGTAAGAAGGTGGACATGTGTTTTTTAAAGATATACATATAAGAATAAGATTGTTTTTTGTAATAGTAGTAATATTTTTTCTTACAATAATAGGTAAAGTAATTTATATACAAGTATTTGAGTATGATAAACTTTCTAAGCTATCAAATGAACTATGGAGTAGAGAACTTCCAATAGAAGGAAATAGAGGAATTATATATGACAGAAACTATACTGTACTTGCGGATAATATAACAACTACTAGTTTAGTTTTAATACCAAATCAAATTAAAGAAAAAGATAGGGCAATTAAAGAATTATCTAAAATACTAGGTGTTACTGAAAAAGAAATGAGTAAACACGTTAATAAAAAAACATCTATAGAAAGAGTTCACCCAGAAGGAAGAAGATTATCTTTTGATGTTGCAGATAAAATAGCCGCACTTAATTTAGAAGGTGTGTACTTAGTAAAAGAATCTAAAAGAAATTATCCATATGATAAAAGTTTATCTCATGTACTTGGTTATGTAGGTATAGATAATCAAGGATTATCTGGTCTTGAACTTCAATATAATGATTACTTAACTGGTGAATATGGTTCTATTAAATACTTTTCAGATGCTAAAGGTAATAAATTAAGTTTAAATGAGATATATGAAGAACCTCAAGATGGTGTAAATATATTATTAACTATTAATAATGAAATACAAATGTCAGTAGAAAGAGAACTTGATAATGCAGTTAGTAAATATAATCCAGAACATGCTCTTGCAATAGTTATGGACCCTAATTCAGGTGAAATACTTGCAATGAGTTCAAGACCGAATTTTTCTCCATCAAATTATAAACAATATACTCTAGAAGAAATAAATAGAAATTTACCAATATGGATGAATTATGAACCAGGTTCAACATTTAAGATAATAACTCTTGCGACTGCATTGAATGAAAATTTAGTAGATTTAGAAAATGAGCACTTTTATGATGGTGGTAGTGTTAGAGTTGCAAATGCAAAAATAAAATGTTGGAAAACTGGTGGTCATGGTGATCAAACATTTCTTCAAGTAGTAGAAAATTCATGTAACCCTGGATTTGTTGCTCTAGGAAGAAGAATAGGAAAAGAAACTTTATTTAGTTATATTGATAAATTTGGATTTGGTGAAAAAACTGGAATAGATTTAAATGGTGAAGCGACAGGTATTATATTTAATTTAGATAAAGTTGGTGAAGTAGAACTTGCAACAACAGCTTTTGGTCAAGGTGTATCAGTAACACCAATACAACAAATAACGGCAGTATCTGCAGCAATTAATGGAGGTAAGTTATATAAACCATATATAGTAAAAAGTTTATTAGAACCAGAAACAAATACTCCAATAAAGACAAATGAAAAAGTACTAGTTAGAGATGTTATTACAAGTGAAACTAGTAAAAAGGTCGCACTTGCACTTGAAAGTGTTGTAACAAATGGTTCTGGTAGAAATGCATATATTGAAGGATATAGAGTAGGTGGTAAAACAGGAACAGCACAGAAAGTAAAAGATGGATCTTATATGCATGGAAATTATATATTATCTTTTATTGGTTTTATGCCTGCAGATGATCCTAAGGTAGTAGTATATGTTGCAATTGATAATCCAAAGGGTGTAGTTCAATATGGTGGAACAGTTGCAGCACCAATTGCAAAAGCAATATTAGAAGATTGTGCTTCCGCACTTAATATAAAGAAAAGAACTACTACTACTGAAAAAAAATATCAATTTTGGGAAAAGAAATATGTAACAGTCCCAGATGTTACTAATAAGAAACTAAGTGATGTAAAAGGATCTTTATATGGATATGATGTAAATTATACTGGTAGTGGTGATTATATTATATTTCAATCTCCAAAAGCGGGTGAAAGAGTACTTGAAGGAAGTAAAATAAGAATATTACTTGGTGATAAATAAGTGTAAATGCTAATAAATTTGAAATATTTATATATGAAAGTTCAAAAATTATGATATAATTATGAAGAAGATAAGGAAGTGAAAATATGTATGTACTCGCAAAATCAGTACTTGCGCTAATGATAGGTTTTATAGCATCAGTAGTATTAGGACTTGTTATAATACCTCTATTAAAAAAGATTCATGCTGGTCAAAAAACTAGTAAATTTGTAAAAGCTCATGCTAAGAAAAGTGGAACACCAACAATGGGTGGACTTATATTTACTTTGTCTACAATAATTACAATATTTGTGTTACATTTTATGGGTAAAATTACTATATCTAGTAATTTACTTATAGTATTATTTGTATTCTTTGGATATGGTCTTATAGGTTTTATTGATGATTTCTTAAAGATAAAATATCAAAGTAATGAAAAAGGTTTAACTAGAATGCAAAAATTCTTAATGCAAGTAGTTATAGCAATATTGTTCTTTTATATTTATACTAAGAATGGTGCTAATACTGTAATAGAAATATCTGCATTAAATGTAAAATTTGATTTAGGATTTATGTATGGATTCTTTATATTATTTATGCTAGTTGGAACTAGTAATGCAGTTAATTTAACAGATGGACTAGATGGTCTTGCAGCAGGACTTTCTGCAATTGCATATTTAGTTTATGGTATGCTTGCTTGGAATTCAGGTTGGCTTGCTGGTTATGATGATGTTGCAATATTCTGTTTTATATTAGTAGGAGGACTTCTTGGATTCTTAGTTTATAATGCACATCCTGCTAAAGTATTTATGGGTGATGTTGGTTCACTTGCACTAGGAGGTACACTTGCAACACTTGCAATACTTACTCATAGAGAATTATCTTTAGTAGTAATAGGTGGTGTATTCGTAATAGAAACACTTAGTGTAATACTTCAAATTGCATCAGTTAAATTACGTGGAAAGAAGTTATTTCCAATGACACCAATACATCATTCGTTTGAAAAATGGGGTTGGAGTGAACAAGATATAGTTAGATTATTTTATGTAGTAGGATTTATTTTAGGCGCAAGTGCTATTGCATATGGGGTGTGGTATTAATGAGAAAATTCGATTATAAATTATTAATCTTTACAGTTTTATTATCGCTGTTTGGAATATTAATGATTTATTCAGCGTCATCTATATGGTCAGAATACAAATTTAATGATTCATTTAGATATTTAAAATTACAAAGTTTATTTTTTATAGTTGGAATAGTAATATTATACATAGTATCAAAAGTAGATTATACGAAATATTTGAAGAAAGCAAACATTATACTAGGAATTTGCTTTCTTCTTTTAATTTTAGTATTAATACCAGGAATAGGAACAATAAGAAATGGATCTAGAAGTTGGTTTGGTATAGGAGGTCTTGGAGTACAACCCTCTGAATTTATGAAACTTGGTATAATTATTTTTACTTCTAAATATTTAAGTACTAACCCAAAAGAAGTAAAAAGAATAGTAAAAGGTGTATTTCCAATATTAATAGTAGCATTTTTAGCATTTGCACTAATAATGCTTCAACCAGATTTAGGAACAGGTGCGATTATTCTTGTAAGTGTAATAGGTCTTTTATTTGTATCAGGTGTTAATATGGGATTCTTTGTTAAAATTGGTTCATTAGGACTATTAGGACTTGCAGGATTAATAGTCGCCGCACCATATAGAATAAAAAGAATAGTTTCATTTATAAATCCATGGAGTGATCCATTAGGCGCAGGTTTTCAGTCAATACAATCATTATATGCAATAGGACCAGGTGGACTTCTTGGATTTGGTTTATTTAATTCAGTACAAAAACACTTTTATTTACCAGAACCACAAACGGATTTTATATTTTCAATAATTAGTGAAGAACTTGGAATATTTGGTATTTTAATAGTCGCAACCTTATTCATATTAATATTTTATAGATGTATAAAAATAGCAATAAACTGTGATAATTTATTTGGTAAATATTTAGTCTTTGGTATAACATTTCAAATGGCATTTCAAACAATTTTAAACTTAGCAGTAGTTGTAGGACTTGTTCCTATAACAGGTGTAACACTTCCATTTTTAAGCTATGGAGGTTCTAGTTTGATATTATCACTTATAAGTATTGGAATAATACTTAGCGTTAGTAGATATAACGAGGAGAAATAAATTCTCCTTTTTTTTGCGATATTTATGTATGAATCAAATAACTAATATTATAAAAAAATAGTTGTTTTTTTGTCAAAAATTGTTGACAATTTTTTTATGTGGTCATATACTATACTAGTATACTAATTTAGTATATTGGTATAGGAAGTGATAAAATGAATAAAAAAGAGGAAGTAATAAACGCAGCAAGAGATCTTTTTACTAAATATGGATACAAGAAAGTATCTATGGATGAAATAGCAAAAGAAGCAAATGTTACTAAAAAAACTATTTATTCTTACTTTAGTGATAAAGAAGCTATGTTTAAATATTTTGCAAGTGAAGAACTTCAAAGTATGAAAGAAGAAATAGAAAATGATGTAAACAGTAATGCTTCATTTATAGATAGGGTATCCAAAATACTTTATAAATCATTACTTTTTAGAAAAAATAGTGATTTAATAAAGACTATTATTAAAGAGATATCTAAAAGTAATACCGCAGAATGCATTTCTTTTTTAAAGTTTTATGATGATGAAATTGTTAGTTATATAGAAGAAAAAATAAAACAAGAAATTCAAAATAAAACAATAAAGAAATGTGATGCACATTTAACTGCATTTATTATTTACAAAGTATATTCATCAATATTATTTGAATATGATAGAGAAATTGATGAAGAGAAAGTAACCAAAGAAGTTACAAACATATTAAAAGATGGTTTATTAAATTAGGGAGGTTTTAAGGTTGAAAAATAAAAATCATAAGTTTTTTAATTATGTCATAATTGCGGCCGTATTAATAATTCCATTTATGTATAGCTTTTTCTATTTAAAAGCATATTGGAATCCATATGGTGAAGGTAATATAGATAATTTACCTGTCGCAATAGTAAATGAAGATAAAGGTTCTAAGGGTGAAGAACTAGTAAAAGAAATAAAGGATAGTAAAAAATTAAAATTATCAGTAGTTGATAGTACAAAAGCAGAAGATGGTCTTTATAATAAAGATTATTATGCTGTTATAAATATTCCAGAAGATTTTACAGAAAGTATGGAAAGTGCTAGTACAACAAATAAGAAACATGCAACTATCACTTATTCACCTAACCAAAAATCAAATTATCTAGCAAGCCAAATAATTAACAATGTAGTTAATGTAGTTGAAAAAAATCTAGATAATAAAGTAAATTCAGAAATAGTAGGTACTTTATCTGATACAGTTAAAGAAGTACCAGATAAACTTGAAACTATAAGTGATGGATTTGATAAATTAAATAATGGAACTGAAAAGTTAAAAGAAGGATCAAGTACACTTACAAGTGGTACAGAAAGTTTAAAACAAAACTATGCTAAATTTAATGAAGGCGTAAAAAGTTTACAAAGTGGTACAAATACACTTGCTAGTGGAGCAAAAGAATTTAATCAGTTAACAAGTGGACTATCTACTATGCAAACTGGTGTTACAGATTTAAAAAATGGTAGTGATGCATTTACAACTGGTTTAAATGGTTATGTAACAGGTGTAAATTCTGCACTTTCAAACACTAATAATTTAGCAAATATAGTTGTAAATACAACATGTGCAAGAATAGAAGCAGGAGATAGTACAATAACAGAATATGATAAAAATGCATGCTTAATTGCAAAGGGAATGCTTGCTAATAATCCAAATTATGGTGGAACAAATGCTATAAATTATTTAACTATTAGTGGTAATAAATTAAATTCAAGCAATGAAGAAATAAATGCTGGTATAACAGAACTTAATAACAAAGTTTTAAGTTTAAGTACAGTAAATGAAAAAATAACTAAACTACAGAATGGTGCAAATAGTCTTCTTGATGGAGCAAACACATTATATAGTAGTTCAGAGAAAATAATGAGTGGTATTAATACTCTAAATGATGGAGCAAATACCTTAAATAGCGGTATAGTTACTCTAAATAATAGTGTAGTATCTGCTAAAAATGAATTAAATCAAAATATTGAAACTACTAAAAAAGATGTAGAAAAAGTAAATGGATTAAAAGAATATAGTAATGAACCTGTTAAAGTTGATACAGAAGCTGTTAATGAAGTATCAAGTTATGGTACTGCATTCTCACCATTCTTTATATCAATCGCATTATGGGTTGGATGCTTAATGCTTTATATAGTATTATACTTTGATAAAGAAGAAAGATTTAAAAGGTTATCAATTAATAATCCAAAACTTTTACAAAGAACATTATGTTATCATGGACTTGCAACGCTTGCAGGCATAATACTTGGAATATTATTACAAATATTATTAGACTTTGAAATAACTAACGTCTTCTTATATTATGTTTCAATAGTATTAATTGCTAATACATTTATTGCTATAATTGAATTATTAATAGTAAATTTTAAAGATATTGGTAAATTTATTGCTCTTATCTTACTTGTACTTCAATTAGCCGCAGCAGGCGGAACATTCCCAATAGAAACAGTAACAAAAGGATTTAGATGGTTACATCCACTTCTTCCAATGACATATACAATAGATTTATTAAGAGAAAGTTTAGTAACAATTGAATCTAAATTATTAACTCATAACTTTATAATTGTATTTATAATATTTATTGTATTCTTTGGTATTAATGTTGCTCATGATATAATAAGACAAAAGAAAAATAAATAATTAAAATGGTGCATATGCATCATTTTTTTATTTTACATATTACATTTAATAATAAATGGAACATTATCATAATATATGATATACTTAAATAAAGTTAGGAGAATATTTATGATAAAATTAAAAAATGTATCAAAATTTTATTATAGTAAAGGTGTAATAGCAAGTGGATTTAGCAAAATAAATCTTGAATTTAATATTGGTGAATTTGTCGCAATAACAGGTGAATCAGGAAGTGGTAAATCAACACTTTTAAATGTAATAAGTGGTCTTGATACATATGAAGAAGGTGAAATGTATATTGACAATAAAGAAACAAGTCATTATACAGAAAAGGATTTTGAAGATTATAGAAGGAAATATATAGGAAATATATTCCAAAACTTTAATTTAGTAAATAGTTATACAGTGTACCAAAATATAGAGCTTGTACTTCTTCTTAATGGTGAAAAGAAAAAGAATATAAAAAAAGAAGTATTAGAATTAATTAAAAAAGTTGGTTTATATAAATTTAGAAATACAAAAGTATCAAAGTTATCTGGTGGACAAAAACAAAGAGTAGGTATAGCAAGAGCTCTTGCAAAAGATACACCTATAATAATTGCGGATGAACCAACTGGGAATCTTGATAAAAAATCAGCAGAAGAAATAATTAAGTTACTTAGTGAAATATCAAAAGATAAATTAGTAATAATAGTAACTCATAATTATGAACAAGTAGAAAAATATGTAACTAGAAAAATAAAAATGCATGATGGAAAAGTATTGGAAGATAAAAAAATAAAAGAAGTAGATACTATAAAGAAAATAGATAAGCCTAAATATAAAAATATAACTTTGTTAAATAAACTAAGATTAGCAACTAGAAATACATTTAATATAGTTCCTAAATTTATACTAATATTTCTTATATATTTATTTATGACAGTCGCAGTAATTAGTGAGTACGCATCACAAGAAAAATCAAATTATTTAGCTTCAACACAAGGCATGAATAATATTTTTAATAATATTAGTGATAAAAGAATAATAATTAAGAAAAAGGATAAATCTGAATTTATAGAATCTGATTATGAAAAAATAAAAAATATAGAAAATGTAGATTATATAGTTAAAAATGATTTATTACTTGATTATGCAGTTAGTTTTTCAGATGATGAAAATTATTATATTTCAGGAACAATAAATGAATTGTCAAATTTTAAAGAAGATTTAGATGAGGGTAAAATACCAGAAAATGACAATGAAGTAATAATAAAATGCGGTAAAGATAGTTATTATATGAGTAATGAAAATATTCTAAATAAAGAATTATATATTCAAAATTATAATACAGGTGAACTTGAAAAGAGTAAAAAAATAAAAGTAGTAGGTGTAAAATATGTAGATGATTATTATGGTGATGGAGTGATATATATGAGTGATTCTTTAATAAAGGATTACTTATATCAAATAAATGAATCATATACAAAAATAAAAGTATTATTTATGAATAAATATTATGATGAAAATAGTGGTAATTTTAATATAAGAGTAAATAATAAGGTACCGGTTAATAATGTTTATATATCATCAGATTTACAATATTTATGTCCAAAAGAAAGATGTATAAATCAGACTCTTACTATAGAAGGTAGTAATCTTTACTATAATGAAAATATAAACTTAAATATAAGCAACGTATATAACAAAAATAATATGAAAAGATTACTAGATTTAGATTATAAAGATAATAATGGTTATATTTATATTAATATAGAAGACTATAATAAACTATTTAATAAAGGTAATTATCAAAGTACAGTATTTGTTAAAGATGAACAAAAAGCAGAGGATGTAGTAAAAGAATTAGAAAATAACGGATATAGTGCATTATATGTTAAAGATACTCTTGTAACTATGGGATTCACTGAATTTACTAAAATTATGGGAACAGTAACTAAAATAGTATTATTAATTACATTATTCTTTATTTCATATTTTGTAATAAATATTATACTAAAATCTAGAAATGTATATTTTCAAATAATAAGAATGCTTGGAGCAACTAAAAAAGTATCGAAAGAGTTACTTATATATGAATTATTAATTGATTCTAATTTAGCATATTTTACATTCATAATATTTATATATTTAAGCAAAATTTATAAGTTTAATATAGAATTTATAGATACAATATTAAAATATTTAACTATGAAAGACTTTATTCTTTTATATTTAATTCTTATGTTAATGTCATATTTAATAAGTCAGAAATTTGCTAAAAAATTATTTAAAAAGAGTGCTATTAGTACTATGAAAGAGGAGGTATAATATGATTACACTACAAAATGTAAATAAATATTTTAATAGACATAAAAAAAATCAAGTACATGTAATTAATAATATCTCTTTAAAATTAAATGATACAGGATTAGTCGCATTTCTAGGACCATCTGGATGTGGTAAAACAACTATGCTTAATGTAATAGGTGGCCTTGATAAGATAAAAAACGGTAAAATTTATATTGATAATAAAAAGATAAGTTCTAAATGCTCATATAAAGTAGATAAAATAAGAAATATAAGCATTGGGTATATATTTCAAGACTATAAATTAATAGATAATTTAAGTGTTTTTGATAATGTTGCTTTAGTTCTTACTATGATTGGTATAAAAGATAAAAAAGAGATTAAAAAAAGAGTAGAGTATGTACTTGAAAAAGTAGGAATGGAAAGATATAAAAATAGACCAGCAGGTATGCTTTCTGGTGGTGAAAGACAAAGAGTTGCAGTCGCAAGAGCAATCGTAAAAGATCCAGATATAATTTTAGCAGATGAACCTACAGGAAACTTAGATAGTAAAAATTCACTTGAAATAATGAAAATAATAAAGGCAATATCAAAAGAAAAATTAGTATTATTAGTAACACATGAAGAAAATCTTGCTAAGTTTTATGCTGATAGAATATTAGAATTAGTAGATGGAAAAATAGAAAAAGACTATATTAATGATCATAGTAATGTATTAGATTATGAAATAGATAATAGATTTTACCTTAAAGACTTTAAAAATGTATTTAAAGTAAAAAATGATAGTGTTGACATTAATATATATAGTGAAGAAAAAGATAATATAAAACTTGATATAATTGCTAAAAATGGTAATATATACATTAAAAGTAATAATAGCCAAAAAGCAGAAGTAATAGATGATAATTCTAGTATAGAACTTATTAATGATCATTATAAAAGTATAAATAAAGATGAAATAGATGAATATAATTTTGATTTTAAAAATATAATAACAGATAAAAAAAAGAAATATTCTTCTATATTTAATCCAATAAAATTATTAAAAAATGGTTTTAGTAAAGTATTTAATTATTCTGTTATTAAAAAGATATTATTACTAGGATTTATGGCAAGTGCAATGTTTATTATGTTTTCAGTAAGTAGTATATGTGCATTATTTAATATAAAAGATACTGATTTTGTAGAATATAATAAAGATTATTTAATTGTTAATTTAAAAAAGATAAAAGTAGATGATTTTCTTAACTATGAACAAAAAGAAAATATAAATTATATTTTACCATGTGATTCTAAAGTTAGTATGAAAATAAAAATAGATGATTACTATCAAACAAGTAGAATGGAAAATTATATAACTGGTTCACTTTCAGATATAAACTCAATTAATAAAGATAATATAATTTATGGTAGAATGCCTGAAAATAAAGAAGAAATAGTAGTAGATAAAATGATAGTAGATAATGCTATCAAAAATGAAAATACCCTAAAAATGGCAGGTATAATAGATTCAAAATCATTATTAGATAGACTTGTAGTGGTTAATTCATTACCTGATTTTAAAATAGTTGGTATATCAAATACAGAAAGCCCAACTATATATACAGATAGTTCAAAGTTTATAGATATAATATATAATACTAGCAGTCAAGAAAATAATATGTATGCTAGAGAAAGTACTCCTATAGATAATGAAATTATGAAATATTCACTATATTCAGATAAAATAGAAATAAAAAAAGGAAGAATACCTAGTAATGATTATGAAGTTTTAGTAAATATATCAAATAAAGATGAAATGCCTCTTAATAAAGAAATAAAAACAAAAGTAAATAATAGAAAACTAATTGTAGTTGGATATTATGATAGTAAATATAATTATACATATTATTTTACTAATGATAATACTATTAAGTATAAATTAATTACTGATAAGTCAGATTTAGTAATATCTTCTAAGGATAAACAGAAAACTTTAGAAGAATTTAGAAATATGAATTTAAACATAAATGATAGTTATTCATATAGTAAAAAACAATATATTAATGAAAGAAAAGATACAATAAAAAGTGAATTAATAGTATCTGCAATAATACTTCTTATATCATTAATAGAAATATTCTTTATGATAAGATCATCCTTTTTATCAAGAATAAAAGAAATAGGAATTTATAGAGCAATAGGAGTTAAAAAGATAGATATCTATAGAATGTTTTCTTCAGAAATATTTGCAATAACAACATTAGCAGGATTACCAGGTGTTATATTTATGTCATATGTACTATATGAACTTTCTAAAATAAGCTATTTAAATAACATGTTCTTAGTCACACCAATTATAGTAGTAACAACTATTATATTTGTATATATGTTTAATTTAATAATAGGATTATTTCCTGTATTTAATGTTCTTAAAAAAAGACCTGCAGAGATTTTATCAAGATTTGATTTAGAATAATATGGATTTTATTCCATATTTTTTTAATATTACAAAAAACGAATTATAGTAAAGAATTTGGTTCAAAAGTAAAAAAATAGATATAACAAATAATTAAAATAGTAAAAAAATAGGTTTAAAAATGGCAAAATAACGATTTGAATAAG
>CAKPCA010000021.1 GCA_934141145.1 uncultured Bacilli bacterium | reverse complement strand
AAATTTTTTCTCGCAATTTAATTTTACCATACTTTTTTCTAAAAGAAAAGAGTATTGAACTTTGTCAACACTCTGAGGAATTATTTAATTCCTAGTTCATTATATTCATCTAAAACTTTTAATGTTTCTATAGCAAGATATGTTGCTTTTGGATTTTCTTTATTATATTCTTTTAACAATTCTTTAGCTTCTTCCATTTCTATAAAGAATGCTTTTAAATCATCTTGTTTTTCATTTAATGTAAGATTAAAATACTCAATATCATCTTTTGATGTAAAACCTGTAAAATAGTATGTATTTATAAGTCTATTAACTATTTGTCCGTCTAAAGATTCGTAATCTCTTAAATAATGCTTAACTAAAACAAATGGTTCAATATCATCTAGTAATATATTTATATTTGTTTCTTCTTTTAATTCTCTTTTTACTGCATCTGCAGGAGTTTCATCAAATTCTATTTTACCTCCAGGTAAAAAATAAACTCTACCAAATCTAGTTAATACTATTTCATTATCATCATTTCTAAGAACAATTCTTGCTTTATCAATCACATGTGTTATCTCATCTGGTTTTAATCTTCCTTTGTTAATTACTATTTCTTTCATTCTTTCACCACCTATTTATATTTTTACTACTCTTCAAACATATTATATCATGTTATAATTTTTAGCATAGTTTTTTAATGATTTGTTTACGTTTTTTTACAATCTTATCAATAAAACTCCTAATATTATTAAAATGGCACATATTATTTTTTTAATAAATGCACTTCTGTCTTTATTAAAAACTACTTCTATTATACAGTTTAAAATTGAAGTTAGTGCGAATAAAGATGCGACTACTACTACATTACCTATTTGGTATGCTCTTACAGATGATATAAGCATTAAGCACCATGTAAATGCAGATACTATAAATAATTTTTTATCGCATAAATTATATTCTTCTTTTAAATCTTTTATTTTAATTTTACTAAATATTGAAATTATTATGCTTGGTATAGATACTGTAATAATTGTATATATTCCAAGATTGAAGTTATCTGCTATATCTACATTTATAAGCATAGCGACTACAAATAAAAAGTTAGAAAGTACTGACATTATAAAATATTTATTTATACATATTTTACCTTTATTATATGTAAGTAAAAAATTAGAAAATAATATTATTATTGAACCAATTATCTTTTTTATAACTACATCTTCTTTAAATAAAATTATTCCAAATACTATTATAAATACTGTGGATAACTGTTTCATCATGCTAAATGCTGATGGATCAAGGCCATATCTTGCCTCTATATTTAGTCTATCTGTTAATGCATAAATAATTGTTACTATAAATAATATTAAATAAATTACATAATTACTGGGAAATTTCATTTGAAATAAAGGAATAAAAAAGATTGCAAATACTGCAGTAAATATTTCAAGTAATACTGTAAGTGCACTAGCATTTTTCATTTTTCTATTGCATTTTTTAAATGTCTGTGCAAATATAACTTCAGATATTAAATATATAACTACCCAAAATTCCCATTTATCAACTATCATAATATCACTTACCTTATCATAACTAAATATACAATATTTAAAATTACATAATCAATAATATTGACATATTTTTACGTATTATTTACAAAAAAAGACTTAGTTTAATTTACTAAATCTTTCTTTAATCCTATCTTTCCCCATTAATCTTAATAATTCATATAAATCAGGTGTCATAGAACTTGATGTTAATGCTACTCTAATTACAGTAGAAACATCTGCAACATTACCTTTAAATGCATCTGGATTTTCTTTATATTCTTTCATATTACCAGCATATCCTAATTTTTCACTTAATTCCTTAATCTTATTAAACCAAGTATCTTTATCATCATTTTCATCATAATACTCATCTATATATGTATTAATTATGTTTTTGATTTCTTCTTTATCAGTAATTTTTCCAAAATCATAATTTTCAAAATATTTATCAAATAATTCATCATACATATACCAAATTTGTTTTTTAGCATCTGCATATGTTGCATAATCTTTTCTTGGTTTCTTTTGTTCTCTTTCAATATTAAATATGGATTTTGAATAATCTTCATATTTAACAAGTAAATCATAGAATTCAGTATCAAATTCTTTTGAATAGTTAAGAACTCTATCATATATTTCATCTTTTGTTAACTTGCTTAAATAATTTTTTGATATATTAAATAATTTTGGTAAATCGTATGATGTTCCTCCACTTGAACCTATTTTCTTAAATTCAAATTTAAAATCATCTATACTTGCATCCTTGTTGCAATCAAACCAAGCCTCAAAGTTTGAATTTGTTATTGTAGCCAAATAAAGCATTACAGCTTCAATTGGAATTCCCTCTTCATGATAATAAACAAGTCCGAATTCTGGGTCTTTTCTTTTACTTATTTTTCTTTTATTACCTGTTTCTTCATCTACTTTCATAAGTGGTGCGATATGTGCATATTTAGGTGCCTTAAATCCAAGTACATTAAAGAATTGAATATGTTTATTTGTAGATGATACCCATTCATCACCTCTAATAACGTGTGTTGTATGCATTAAATGATCATCTATTGCATGAGCAAAATGGTATGTTGGAAGTCCATCATTTTTAATAATTACTTCATCAATATCATTTTCTGGCATTTCAATTTTCCCTTTTATTAAATCATTTAATACTACTGTCTTATAAAAATCACCTGGAGATTTTAATCTTATTACAAATTTTTCTCCATTCTTAATTTTTTCTACAGCCTCTTCTTTTGGAATAAATCTATCTTTTGCCCATCTTCCATAATAACCTATTCTTTGTTTTGATTTTTCTTGTGTTTCTCTTATAGTATCTAATTCTTCTTTAGTTGCAAATGATGGATATGCTAAGTCTTCTTCTATTAACTTTTTTGCATATGCCCAGTATATATCTTTTCTTTCACTTTGTTTATATGGACCATATTTTCCTTTTTCAGTTGTGTCACTAGTCATACCTTCATCAAAAGTAATATTAAAATCTTTTAGCACATTTAAAATTTTTGATACACCATTTTCTACAGTTCTAGCAGTATCAGTATCTTCAATTCTTAAGAAAAATACACCGTCTGTTTGTTTTGCAAATTGTTTAGCAATAAAACATTGAAATAAATTTCCCATATGTGGAAGTCCTGTTGGACTAGGTGCATATCTTGTTACTATTGTGCCTTCCTTTAAATCTCTTTCTGGATACATTTCTTCATATTCTTGCCAAGTATGTTTTACTCCTGGTAATAAAAATTCAGCAAATTCTTTATTTGTCATAATAATCAACCCTTTCATTAAATAAAAAAAGCCTATGATTATAAGGACGATTTTTCGCGGTACCACCTTACTTCATAGACTTACTATGCTCTCTTTTGCTTTTAACGCTTGCCATGCGGTTTAAACTCCAAAGCTTCTTTCAAATACTCATTATATCTATTTACACCATACATAGACTCTCTTTAATAACTTATATTTTACTCTTCTTCTTCCTTGTTTCTAAATGTATTTTAACATATTTTATTTTCATTAACAACTAATTTTTTCAATTTTTTCACCAAGTATTGAATATAAATATGTATTAACATGTTTTTTTGTTTTATTTTCAATATATTTCTTATAACCATTTAATTGTTTTATATAATTTTCATCAATTATATTTTTTAGTTTGTAATCAATAATATCTATATGATCAGGATATATAAGCATTAAATCTATTATTCCATGATATTTTTCATTTTCTTCTTCATAAACAAATTCATATTCTTTATATATTTGTGCATTTTTTATATTTTTTAGTAAATCATTATTTAAAAACTTAATAATTTTATTCTTTATAAAATTATCCATATTATCAAAATTTGGATTTATAAAATCAGTTACTTCAAGAGCATAATGCATATCAAGTCCAAGTTTTATTGAATCATTTTCTTCTTTTGTAATTAATTTAGTCATTTTTTTAGAAAATGATTTTTCATCTAATTCTTCATTCTCAATTAAGATTTCTTTTATATCAAGTTTCTCATCTGTTTTAGTTATATAATCTAAATAATTTGTCTGTTTTATCTTTTTATAGTCTTTAGTTATATCTAGTTTTTCTATATCTATATTAGTTATATAGTCATTAAAGTTATCAATTACAGATAACATTATATCCTTAAATGATCTATATTTAATTCTATCTTTACTTTTTTTACTTTGATTTAAATCAGTTACTAAAATCATTTTTTCTTTTGCTCTAGTAAGCGCTACATAAAACAATCTAATTTTTTCACTTATTTCTTCTTTTAAATAGCGAATCTAAATTTAATGTCATTTTCTGATAATCTTCTTTTAATAAATATTTATATATTGTATTACTTATTCCTTCATCAAAATATGGTGAAATTATTCCATATTTATTATCAAAAATAAATTTATCATTTAAATCACTAATATTAAATTTTGAATATAATCCAGAGTAATAACAAATATGATATTCAAGTCCCTTGGATTTATGAATAGTCATTATCTTAACGCTATTATTTTCACCACTATTTCTATTTATTTTAATATCATATCCTTTAGTAGTTAAATCTTTTAAATAATTTATAAAATCATAAATATCCATATTATTATCTATAAAACTAGTAGATGAATTAAGTAAATAATCAAGTATTGTTATATTTGAATTAACGTTACCTATCTTCGAAATATTTTCATATATTTCAAATGTATCAATTATTTCTAATATTAAAGAATTAATATTTATATAATCTAATTTTTCACTTATACTCTTTGCTTTTATATATAAATCATTATCTTTAAATGAGTTATTATTAAATATATCAAATATCTCTTCATCACTCATTTCAAACAAGAAACTTCTCGCAACTGAAATAAACATATATTTAAACTCAACATCTAAATTTTTTTCATAAATTTTACTTATTAATATTAGTAAATTTTTAAGTACTTTTAATATAACTTCTTCTATTATAGATTCATCTTTTTCTATAGTAAGTGGAACATTTAAATACTCAAATATTCTTTTATATAAATCAAAATTACTAGATTTATCCATAAGAATAACGAAATCATTATATTCTGCATTTCTAATAATAAGTTCATCTTTATCGAATATTTTATAATTATTATTTATTTTTTCTTTTATATCATTCGCAATTATAAATGCTTCAATTTCTTCTTTTTTAAATAATCCTTTTGAATCATATTCATAATTATATATTTCAAAATCATTATTTTGATTTAGTTTTCCTTCATTATTATAAGTTAAGTTCCCAAATACCATTTCATGTGATTCTTTATAATTTGCGCCACCTATTTCATCATCCATAATAATTCTAAATACATCATTTATATTGTTTAAAACTTCTTCTCTAGATCTAAAATTTTTATTTAAATCTATCTTTATTCCACCATTATTATTTTTATAATTATCATACTTATTTTTAAATATGTATGGATTTGCATTTCTAAATCTATATATTGATTGTTTTATATCACCAACCATATATACATTATTGTTTGAAATAAGGGAAATAAATTCTTCTTGAACATTATTAGTATCTTGGTATTCATCTATCATTATTTCATTTAAGCTATTTTTTATTTCTTCTCTAGCAAATGGAAATTCTTTTAATATTTTTATTGAAAGAGCTGCTACATCATTAAATTCATACATATTATTTTCAAGTTTATATTGTGTTATTCTATCATTTAAAAGTGTTAATATATCTATTATGCATTCTACATATTTTTTAGTAGATAAAATACTTTTATATATTTCATCTGTTGATTCATATATACATATATTTTTAAGCTCTTTTATTCCATCATTTATTTCTTCTTTTAATTCTTTTTCTTCATCTGATAATTTTTGCATTCTTGGCATACTTACTGATAAGTTTATTTTAACATCTCTATAGTTTTCACTATTTAATAGTGGACTTAACGAATCAAGTAATTTAGTATAATTTTTTCCATCCATTAAAAATGATATTTCTTTTACATTTTCTTCTATTTTTTCTTTCTTTTTAAGAATACTTTTTTCAAATAAATTTATATCATTTCTTATTTTTTCTTCATTAAAATATTCATTTATATATTTTTCTAAATATTCTTCCTTATCTGTTTTAAGTTCTAGTTTTGAATATATATTTAATAAATAATTTCTTATTTCCTTGTCATCTTTTGTACAAAAAGTACTAATAAATTCTTCAAATTTTTTGTTTTTTTCTTCATATAATTCTTCAAATATATTATCTAGTATTTCCTCTTTTTTAATTTGAACAAGTGTTGAATCAGTAATACCAATATTCTTTGGTAAATTAAGTAAATAATGATATTTTTTAAGTACTGATAAGGAATAACTATCAAATGTAGTTATATATGCCGAATCAATTAATTCTAGTTGTGATGAAAGTGATGGTTCTTTTTTTATTTTTTTTCTTATTCTTTCTTTCATTTCTTTTGCGGCAGCTTTAGTAAACGTTAAAATAAGAAGTTCATTTACATTTACTCCTTCTTTTAATTTTCTAAGTACTCTTTCAGATAAAACTGCTGTTTTACCAGATCCAGCCCCAGCAGATACAATTATATTTGTACCATCTTTATTTATCGCATCACTTTGTTCTTTTGTCCAATTTGGCATACTTTTCACCTATCTTTTCGTATATAAAAATAGTACCATAAATGTACTATTTTATCAATTGATTATTAATTATTTTTTTGTTAACTTTTTATAAGTTTTTCCTTGTATTATAAGCATTATTACTATATAATTTTATTAGGAACATTTAATGTGAGTGTCATCCTCCATTCTACTATTGAAAGGAGGTAGATAATTATGAAAATTAAAACTTTTATTTTAAAAGTTCTAAAGCTCATATGCATCATCTTATTACTATCTACCTTATTGGTGTTAGCGATAAAAAAATAGACACTCATCATCTCTGATTGAGTGTCAACTTTATTTCTTAAGGATGACATTCACTTACCGAATTAAATGCTCCTCTTTTTTATTTTATGAAGTTTCCTTCATCTGTATTCATAATATCACATATTTTATTTTTTTTCAATACATGTACTAACTTTTATATTTCTTTAAAATATACACTTCTAGGTTCTCCACTGCTAGTTTTATATGTTTCTACAAACTTATAACCATCACTAACAAAATTATTAATACTATAAATATTATCTGGATGAACTTTAGTAAATATATATCTTTTTCCTATACTTTTACAATACTTATCTAATAATTCAAGCATTTGTTTTTGAAATTTATTTCCTACATATTTTGGATTAACCATAATTGGACCACAAGACCCAACTAATTTTTCATCATAATTTAAATTATGTTTTTTTAGCGTCTTATTATTTGATGGAATATATAACATAGAACAAACTATTATGTTATTATCATAAAAATTAAAAAGTTTTCCCTCATTATTAAGAATATTTTTTAAGTCATTTAAAGAAAATTCTCCTAACCATGAAGGTTCTTTCATATTACTTTTTACATATTTATAAAACTCCAAATATTCATCTATATTATTATTTTCACTAATACAATTAAATTCATTTATTTTCATATTACTTACCATTTAATTTACGCCATTACCTTTTAATATTCTTGTATTTTCTTTGCTAAAATTTTTATATTTTTGTCTGATTCATCTACATCATTTTTATCGTCAGAATTTATTTTTTTATCTATACTTTTAAGCACATCTGGAATATCTTCTCTATAATGATAAAGCTTACTTGTATAATGGCTAGAAAGACGTTCCGCAAGCTTTGTTTTATATTCACCAACTGCATAATAACATACTAAAAACACATATTCTTTGTTATCCTTATTATCAACCATTTCTTTAATTATTTTTCTATAATTAGTACTTTCCACTGTTTTTGAATCAGTCATTGCTGCATATAGAAATTCCCCTATATCTTGATTTTCTGCAAGTATTTTCATATCTTCTAAATGATACTTACTTTTTAAAGAAACAGGATTAGTCGCTAAAATATTTATTCCACTTTCTGGATACGAACTGTCAGATGCCTTTGAACCATATTCCACAACTAGATTTAAATCATCCTTGTGATATCCGCTTTTTATTGAAGCACTACATTCAGCAATTGTTGCGATTGCTTCTTGAACAACAAAATCAAGTTTTTTATCACTATTATCCTTTGCTGTAACAAGTAATTCAAAATCTTCATCATGATATGGACTATTTATAAAATCAGGGTTACCAATTATCCATAATGGTGTTTGAGCACAATCTGCTCTTTTTAATGTCTCTATATCTTTATAAAATTTCTCACTTTTTAAAAATTCAGGTGGAACTAAATTTTTAAATAAATGTTCCCATCCTTTTGCATTATCAATACTTACAATTGCATTTACTCTATTTAAATAATCTTCTGTATTTAATAAATTTTCATCAATTAACAATTTTGTATCAAACTTTATTTTTTTCCTATCAATATTTAAACTTAAAAAATTTCTAATTTGTAATCTATTTAATTTAGATATCCATTTTAGTATTTCTTTTTTTGATGAAAAATTTCTCAACAGATCATATATAATTAACTTATCAACAACATCTTGAACATTTAAACTTCTTTTTTTCATAATCAAAACCTCCCAATAATCAAATTATATCACATTTTTTTAAATTAATCTTCCTTTATAACATAATGAAATATACCTGTATCATTTAATATATTTTCTTTTATACTATTTGGAAGTAAATTACATTCATTTAATTTTGATAGTTCAATCCACTTAAAATGATGATGTATTATAAATCCATTATCATTTTCTATTATATTTAAATCAAATTTTTTTAAGTCATCTATATCTTTTAATTCAACTTTATAATAAAAAATTCAAATATTTTTTTTTATTACCATATATATTTTATCTGAACATATAAAACAATAATATTAAAATGAAAATGATTAATATACTCTTACAATAATTTATATTTCAAATTCTTTTTTCCATTTCAAAAAATTTTCTTTTTCTTCTGTTGTTTCTATTTCATAATGATAATAATGTTTAGTAAATTCACCACATGAACTACCAACACATCTTCCTGGTGGAGAATAACTCTTAATATTTAAATTAGGTAATTCTTCTTTTAAAGACTTAATCCAAATCTCTTCATTATCACTTCTCTTTAGAGTATTTGTTTCGTTAAATTTTATAAACTTAATTGGAATATTATATTCTTTTAATAGATTTATTAAACATTTTAACTCTTTGTTTCCATCATTTACACCTTTTATTAAAGTATAATGAATTTCAACTGGTATATTATTTCTATGAAACATAATATAATTATCCATTATTTTTTCGTTTTTCATAACTTGATTTTTATAATTTGAAAGTAGTTTTAATGCATCAGAAACATTTACTCTTGTACTTGGTATTAACTCTTTTCTTTCACTATCAATAGGTGTATGAAGTGAAAAATGAACCTTTAGTGGAATGTTATATTCATTTACTAATACTGATAACTTTTCTAAATTATCATTTGGCATCATAGTTGAAAGTGCATAACTTACATCTTCATATCCTAATGCTTTAATTTTATCTTCGTTTTTAAATACATTTAAAATAAGATCTATATTTAATAATGGTTCTCCTACTCCCATAAATGAAATTAAAAGTTTACTTTTATTAGTTTTATATTTGCTTAATGTTTCTATTAAACATTTCATAAAATCATCTATTTCGATTCTTATCATTTTTTTATTTAATCCTTTATTTGTTAAATGACACATTTTACATCCTAAATTACAAAAGTGATGTGTCGGAACACAAACTACATCTTTATCTTCTTTATTATAAAGCATACTCATTTCTAATATTTTCTTATTTTCTACTTCATAAACACATTTTATTGTTCCATCATTTTTATCCTTAAAATTTCCTATATTTTTTATCATATATACCTCCTAAAAAAATTGTAACAAAAAAAATAGATAATGGAAATTACCTATTTTTTAATACTCTATTAACTTTTAATTAATATCTTTATCTATATACATATTTATAAATTTTTTAGGAGCCACTGTTAAATATTTACTATTATATATTATATTTATTTTTACTGATGGTAACTTTTCTTTTAAGTCAACAATTTTCAAATCAGTTTCTTTTTTTACTAAATCAGATATTACATAACCAATTCCAATATTATTTTTAACAGCAGATATAATCATTTCACTAGTATGAAAATTAAGTGAATTATTAAATTTTATATTTTTTTCTTTAAGTAATTCATCTAAGTCATTTCTGTTTGCCGTACCTTTAATTGGAAGTATTAATTGATGATTTTGTAAATCTTTTAATTCTACCATTTTAGAAGTATTATAATTTTTATTTGCAGCAAAGCAATAATTTACTTTTTCTAATTCTTTTATAACATAATCATTATTTAATTCTGTATTTATTGGGGATGTATCTATAACAAAATCAACTGAGTGTGATTTTAATAATTCAATTAATTTAGTTGTTGAACCTGTTATTACAGTTATATCTATATTAGGATATTCATTATGAAATTTAATTAAATTATCAAATAGGAAAAACGAACCAATATTAGATGGAATACCAATATTTAAACTTCCTAATTCTAAATTATCTTCTTCAGTTAAAGTTCTTTGAGCAACATTTAAATTATTAAATGATTCTTCTACATATAATAATAATTTTTTACCATAATTTGTAAGAGTCATACCTTCGCTACTTCTATAAAAAAGTTGTCTATTTAATTCACTTTCTAATTTTTTTATTGATTTACTTATTGCTGGTGGTGATGTATATGATTCTTTAGCAGCATTATTTATACTTTTATATTTACATACCAAATAAAAATCTTTATACAAATTTAAATTAATATTATTAAACATATCATTTCTCCTTATAAAAAATCTAAATTATTATGTTCATCTAAAAGAACAACATCTTCTTCTTTCATAAAACAAATATCACTGTATTTACAAAAACTACAACCAATATTATCTTTTCCTACCCTCTTAGGATTTATATCAAATTTAGCATCTAATATATTATCAAATGCATTATCTATATTATCTTTTACAATTTCTATTAACTTATTAATTTTTTCTTCTGATAATACCTTTGAATATGCATAAAATCCATTTTGTCCAAATTTTAAAGATTTTACTACTTCACTATCTGTATATGAAAAATCAAATTTTGATGCTAATTCTGGTTCATCAATTGTATAACCTAATAATTTTAAATTATCTTCTTTCTGTTCTTCATATGTCTTTTTTGGATCTCTAATTATTTCATTATTAAGAATTTTTTGTAAATAAAATCCTATTACTTCAGCATTTTTAAATAAACCTTCTTTTGCTAAATAAAGATAAACAGGAAGCTGCATATCAATTCCATATATTGTATTATTTAGGTTTGTATGTGGAAAACCTGTTTTATAATCTATTATTACAAGATATGTTTTATTATTTTCTTCTTTATAAAGTAATTTATCAATAATACCCATAAATGTTAATTTAATATTACCTTCTTTATTTATGTATACTTTATTTTCATAAAGTGATTTATCTAATGAATTAAAATTATTTTGTTTATTAATCGTATCTATAATAAATCTTAACTCTTCTTTTAATTTTTTCATAAAGAATTCTTCTTTATTACTAAAATCATATTCTTTTATAACATTTTCAAATTCTAAATCAAAATCAAAATTTTCTTTAAATGCTTTTGATAACACATCATGAAATATTGTACCTATACTTTGCGCAAATGTTTCTTCAAACTCAGTTATTTTAAGTATATTATTTAAATAATATCTAAATGCACATCTATTATAATTATCAATACTAGAATATGATAATAATAATTTACCATTTAAACTATCATTAAATTTTTCTTTATTTATACCTTTAAATTTATTATTATATTTTAAATAATCATCATTTAATCTATTTGAATACAAAATACCTAAATCTTTATCGTTTTCTCCAAATTTTATTAAATTATCTAACTTTTCTGAAAGTAGTAATTCATTATATTTTTTAGAATAATTATACTTTTTTTCTATATCTTTTATAACATTTAAATTCATATCACTTATTAATAATGATGGCATATAACTATCAAAATTAGTCTTTAATTTATATGTTATAAATAGATTTTTTATTGATTTAATACTATTTATTATTGCATTTTTTTCTAAACTATTTTTTTCATATGACTTTTCTATATTTAATTTTTCTTTTTCAATATCACTTAAATAATCTTCATCTTTATATATTTTTGGAATATTACCCATATTAAATCCAATTAAAAATACATAATCATTTTCACTTGCTATATTATCTTTTAAATCTATTATATTAACTGCGTTCTTCTTTTTTATTTCTTTTAAATGCTTTTTTGAAAGTTCATTTTTAAGTATATAAATTAATATATCTTTTTCTTTAACAAAAGTATATTTGTTTAATATTTTTATTATTTCATCTACAATATATTTATTACTTAAAATAGTCATATCATATTTATTTGTTATAAAATCTAATGTTTCATCTATACTATTATTTTCTAAAATTTCAATAAAATCTTTTGCGATTAAACTTGATTTTATACTTTTATTATCTTTTATATTTAAGCTAATATTAAACATTTTAAACATTCTTTTTATATCATTTTCATATTCACTTGTTACATTACAAAGTTTTATATTATTAATATCAACACCATTATTTAATAAATCAATTATCTTACTTAATACAAAATATATTTCATCTTTTATATCTTCAAACTCATAAACATCATGATTAAAATCTAATACATTTTTATTTATAATTTGTGCGTCTATTCCTTTTTCCTTTAAAATATCTAAATCAAACTTATTTATATAATCATAACCATATATTTTTATTTTTTTATTATCTATTAACTTATCAATATTTCTATCATAAATTAAAAGATTATTTTCTATTAATTCATTTTTTATTTCAATTAATTTATTTGTTTTATCTGATACATTATTAACCGCATATTTTAAATTATTTAAATATATATTTGCTACATCATAATTCATATCATATTTTTTTATTAAATAGTATATACTTCTTTCATCATAAGTAAATGTTAAAGAATCAATTAATTCTTTTAAAGACATAAATTTAATATTATAAATTTTATCTAAACTTGATACTTCTTTTATAACATTTTCTTTCATGTTATTTGGAAGCACTAAAATCATATTATTTTCTATTAATTCTTTTAACATATCATTCACCTTTTTAATTATAACATAACAAAAAAAATACGCCTATATTAGCGCATTTCTTTTTTATATTTTTTACATCCTCTTTGCTTATTATTTCATGGAGATATGGCACATCAACAAACTCTTCTCTGTTTCTTAATATTTCAAAAAATTCTTGTAACTGTTTTAAGTAAACAATTTTTTCAATTTTATCATTATAATTATGATAGGTTATATGATAAAATTTTTTATTAAAAAGTAAATTAAATATAAGCATTAGATATGATATTTTATCATGTTCTTTAGTTATTTTTGTAGGTCTTATCTTGTGTTCTATAAAATATGATGATAATATTCCTGATATTGTATATGAATTATATTTTCCAATAGAATATGATGCAACATCTAAAAAGTGAGGTTCTAAAGATGTATCTATTCTTATATTACCTGCATTTAAATCTGAAACAACAATTTTATTATTATGAATATCCTCTAATTTTTGTGAGACTTTTATAAATATAGTCATAATATCATTCATATCTAATTGTTGACTCATTATATCACTTAAATCAAATCCGTCTATATAATCTTCTAATGTACCTACTAAGATACCATTTTTTATTTTTGCCTTAGGAATAGATAGGTAATCATACATCCTCATCTCATCTAATATTTTTAATTTTTCGTCTTTATCAGATATTTCTTTTACATTTATGCTTCTAAACAGTTTATAAACATTTTCTATATTTTCATCAACAAAAATTTGGTTTTCTTCACTTTTTACGTCTAATTCTTTTAATTTGCTAAAATCAATACTTTTATATTCTATCTCTTTCATAGCTATACCTCTTTATATCATCGTCATTTATAACTTCATATAAATATGGCATATCTGGTTCTTCTGCGTATGAATATTTAAGATCTAAAAATACATCTTTTAATTTTTCTAATATTAAAATTTGTTCAGATTTTATTTCATATTCATTTTCACTTACACTAATAATATTCTTATTAAAAATACTACTAAATAGTGCTAAAAAGAATGATATTTTATCCATATTACTACTATGACATATATAATAATTCATCCAAGTACAATAATTATATGTTATAGATGGTATATCACTTGGTTTTAAAGATTGTATACCATAGCTTTCTACATCTATAAAATTGTTATTACCTTTGCCATCTATTATAATGTTATCAAAATGCATATCTCCAACAAGAATTTTATCACTATCTCTATGAAGTCTTGATAATCTAATAGATGCATCTTTTAATATAGATAAAGAATCTACTATACCTTTTCTTTGTAATAACTCATTTAAAATCATACTATTATTTATAAATGGAAGTATAATACCGCTTAATTTATTATCTTTTATTATTTTTTCCTGTGGAATGTTCAAAAAATCAAAATATGATTTTTCACCTAACAATTCTATTTTTTTCTCAAGATCTTTTAATTCTTCTTGTTTATATTTTTTAAATATTTTAATTATCTTGTTTTCAAATAAATATACATCATTAGTTGAACATACATCCTCTAATTTTGATAATTTGCTAAAATCTATATCCTCAAACTTAATATTAGTCATAATATTCCCTCTTTTTCTGGGATAATATTCTAACAAAATACATACTTTTAGTCAAATTATTACACTTTAATTATAACACACATAATAAAAAAAGTTTTATTATTCTAAAACTTTTGTACTATCTATATCTTTATATCTTTCATATATAGTTAGTTTATCATTATTATCTATTGTTGCAAGTAAAATATCACTAACATTCTTTCCTCTTATATCTAACTCATGAATTAACCATTCTTCATCTTTTCCTATATTATTTAAATTATCATTCATTATATTTCCATCTACTATTACATTTGCACATAGTCCTTGTTTTTGAGCTTTTAAATCCATATCTTTTATAGTTACATTCTTATACTCACCTTTTACTAAGAAACTAATCTTACCATTTGCTTCTAATATGGCATATTCTATTTCACTTAAATCAAAATATCCCATTTCTCTTGCTTGACTTAATAAATCATTTACATCAATCATGCTTTTTTTCATGTTTTTATAAATTAGTTTACCATTTTCTATTAATATAGTAGGTGCTCCTACAAAAAATTTTCTTAATTTTAAACTCTTTAATGTTAATATTGAAATAATATATGCTAAAAGACCAAATACTACTATTGCAAGTAATGCATTAAAGAATTCTGCTTCTAAATTTATTGCCATTTCTGATGCAAAGTTACCTATTGAAATTCCAACAACATAATCAAATAAACTTAGTTCTGATACTTGTTTTTTACCAAGTAATTTTGTCATAAAGAATAAAGTAGTCATTGCAACTACACATCTTATTATTATATTAAATGTATCATTATTAAAAATATCCATACTTATCACCTAAAACTAGTATGGATATTTTATCTTAATTTAATACAACTATACCAAAATTTAAATATGCTGCAAAAAGAAGCCAAATTAAATATGGTATTTGTAAATATGCACTTGTTTTATCTATTTTATAAAATTTTATAATCATAGCACTAACAAATACTATAAGCATAATAATCCATAAAAAGGCTAAAAAATACTCTTTAAATCCAAAAAATATTGGAGTCCAAAGTGCATTTGTTACAAGTGCAACATAATATATTAACTTTGCTTCACTAACATCTTTTGGATTTTTTTTAACAATTATATAAATCGATATTCCCATTAATATATAAAGTATAGTCCAAGCTATAGGAAATAAAATAGATGGTGGAGAAAGTGGTGGCCTATTTAACTCATTATATATACCCATACTTTTAAATGTAAATATACTTGGTACTGCACCTATCAATATAGTTGTTATTATATAAAAGAATAATTTTTTAAAATCAATATTTTTCATATTTACCTCCTATTATATTTTATTTATAATTTATTGTTATAATCATCAATTTTTATATTAAGTACACTTGGACCTTTTATTACATTACCATCTATATCAAATCTAGAACCATGACAAGGACAATCCCAAGTTTTATCCATAAAATTAAATATTAAACTGCATTTCATATGAGGGCACAAATTTCTTATTTTATGCTTTTTACCATTATCATCTTTGTAAATACCATAGCTTTTACCATCTATAGAAACTATTTTTACTCTATCGTTATAGAAACTTTTATTTTTATCTATTTTAGTTCTTAAAAATATTTTACTTATGTTTAATGAATCACATAAAAAGTTATATGCTCTTTTTAGTGTTATTTTTCTATTTAGTTTAAATAAATCTATAAACTCATTTTTATTATTTAGTACTATATCTGAAAGTACTTTTCCTGATAATATTCCATTAGTCATTCCCCATTTGTTAAAGGCAGTCGCAGTAAGTAGATTGTTAGTATCTATTTTACCAATTAAAGGTAATAAATCATTAGATGTAATGTCATGTATAGACCATGTATAATCAATATCCGTATTAAAGTATTTTTTAAATTTTAATTCTAGTTCTTTTTCTCTTTCTTCATAATTGATATGGTTTGACATTTTATAACTTTCTCCTGCAAAAATTATATATGAATCTTTATCTTTAGTATATCTAATAGAATAAGTTTCTTTACCAATACTAATTGCATTAAAATATTTTATATCATTTACTTTTGATGCGACTACATGTGATTTTTGTATATTTGTTTTAAACGGAATTAAACCTGGTAATATAAAGAATGGATAATGAGTACAAACTATTACATATTTTGCTTTAAAAACATTTTTATTTGTTTTTACAATATATATATCATTTTCTTTTTTTACTTCAAGAGCTCGCACACCTTCACATATTTTTATTTTGTTATCAATAGCATCAACTAATCCATTTATATATTTTACTGGATTAAATACAAATGTATCTTTAACTTTTAAAGCATATTTACATGGGAATTTAATAGGTAATTCATTTGTTATTTCACAATCTATATTAAATTTTTTTAATATAGAACATTCATCGTCTATCTTTTTAATATCTTCATCTTTAGTACAAAAAATATAAGAATCATTTTTAATCAAATCACAATCTATCTTATACTTTTTAACAATATCTTGAATATGTTTTATAGCATATAATTGTGATTTTAAATACTCTTCTGATTCTTTTAAGCTATGCATTTTAGATAAATCTGTATATATAGTATCTTGTAAATATGTAAGTTTTCCAGTTGTTAGACTTGTCGTACCACTTGCAACTTTATTGCTTTCAATTAAACATATATTTAAATTAGAATCTTTTAATTCAAAAGCAGTACTAATTCCAGATAGTCCACCACCTATTATTAATACATCTACCTTAGAAAATTTATCATTTTCATTTTTTTTATTATTATCTATATATTTACTCCATAATGATTTATTATTCATATTCTTCACCTAATAATATTTTTAGCAATAAAAAAAAGATTATTCGTAATCTTTATTTTATTTTTAATTTAGGAAATGCTTTGATTAATCTTCTTTTAATATAATTTTTATTTGATAAAATTTCTTTTACTTTTCTTGTTATTTCTATTGTACTGTCTTTTTTAATATTTTTGGCAGTCATTTTAAGATTTGATATAACTTTTACTGATACACATAAATCAAGCGTATAAAGTATTCCAATAACAATACTAAATATTGTAAGTAAAATATCTGGCATACTAGTTAAAACATACATAATAACTGGATTAACAACATACATAACAAATACACCACCAAGACCAAATGGAATCATAGTCTCTAAACATATTCTACCGTTAATATTAAATCTTTTATTACTATAATCCCACCATCTTGCTTTAAATAACTTTTCCATAACAAAACTTGTCATATATTCTAATATCGAAAAAGTTACTATGCACATAAAAAATAATACAACAATATCATCTAAATACTTAGAAAGTAATATTATCATAAGTGTACATCCAACACCATAAACAGGACAATATGGTCCTATTAAAAAACCTCTATTGACAAATTTACCTGTTTTAATATATGCATCTATTACTTCTATTACCCAACCTATAAAAGCATATATTATAAACAACAAAAATACTATTCTTATATCAAACTTCATAATTTACCTCTTTACTCTTCCTTATTCACAAATAACTTATCTATATTAGTTTTTGGGACTAATAAACTTATTTCTTTACTTATTGTAAAATTAAAACTTTTTCTTTTATGTTTTAATTCTTCACCATCTATACACCAAGAATCAGGTAGTACACTATCAAATTCTATCTTCAAATTATCAGTCTTATAATATTCACAATCTGGTAATTCTCTAACATCCTTTGTTTTAAGTATATACAAATTCTTTATTAATGATGCCTTAGAAGTAATATTTGCAAATAATACTTCAAATTTATTATCATCTAATTTTACATCATCATATATATTATCAAATCCTGCAATTCTTGAACTATTAGTAATAAATACAAATGAATATTTACCTTTATGAGTTTGTCCATCAATAGTATATCTTAAATTATACATTTTAAGTCTACCTTGAAATTCTTTTATTCCATAAATAATATATCCTAATCTACCATATTTTTCCTTTAGTCTTCTTGGAGTATCATAAGATACATTAACTAAATTACCAATTCCAGCAAAATATATAAAAGGTTTATTATTTATCATACAAACATCTATATTCTTTATTGTACCTTCTAGTAATAATCTTAAATCGTTAACATAGTCAGAGTTATATCCATACATTGTTCCTACATCATTTGTTGTACCTATTGGAAGTTGCGCAAGTAATAATTTTTTATTTCTTTTTAAATTACCTGTTATAACTTCATTTAAAGTTCCATCTCCACCTGCGGCTATTACAAGATCTACTTCATCAGGTAATTTTTTTACTATAGTTGTTGCGTGTCCTTTTCGTTTAGTAAATATTATTTGTAAATCGTATCCATATTCGTTAATTACTTCATAAAATGTATTAAATATATTATCTGATTTTGATTTACCACTTTTTGAATTATAAATCATTATGCATTTTTTCATGGCATTTCTCCCTAACATATTAATATTATAAACTAACTAATATATATTATAAAATAAACAAAAAGAATAATCAATCTTATTTGACTATTCTTCGTAAATTAATGTTTTATTTCTTCCAGTTCTTTTTCCATTATATAATGCTTTATCCGCTTCTTCTATAAGACTTTTTATATTTTTATCCCCTGTACTTGAAGATATTCCAAATGTCATTGTAACATTAGTTTCTTTTCCATCGATTTTTACTTTACTATTTGATAAAATATCACGAACAACTTCTATTAAATTGTAAGCATCTGTTGAATCCTTACCTGGAAGAATGATTATAAACTCTTCTCCTCCAAATCTTCCAACAATTCCTCTTAAACCCAGAACATCTTTTATAGTACTACTAACATATTTTAATACTTCATCACCATTTAAATGACCAAATTCATCATTTATACTTTTAAAATAGTCAATATCTCCCATAACTAACGAAAAAGTTTCATTATGTTCTTTTGATAAATTGTTTAATCTTTCAAGTTTCTCTATTATTTTATTTCTTGTATAAAGTCCTGTTAAATGATCTTTGTTTAATTTTTCTATTTGATTAACATACTCAGAAACATCTCTATATTCTTTTAAAATACATTTTTCATTCTTTAATTCAATAATTCTAGATACACAGTCATAAAACTTATTATCTAATTCATAAAAAGAGTTTATGCTAGGTAAGCTATCAATTTCTAATGCTTTTTTATCGTTATACCATACTACATTATTTAATTTATCTTTAATAATTATATAACTTTGTATATTTTCTAAAATACTCTTATAAAAATTCATTTTTATTCCCCCAAAGATGAAAATATACTTAAATCAAGTATATTTTTCTGCATAAATATTATATGACTAAAATTTAATTTTGTACATTATTTTGCATTTCCAAATCTTCTATCTCTATGATTATAACTTTCTATTGCTTTATCTAGTTCACTTTCTTTAAAATCTGGAAACAATGTATCTGTAAAATAAAATTCACTATATGACATTTGATATAACATAAAGTTACTTACTCTATATTCACCACTTGTTCTTATAAGTAAATCTATTGGTGGCAAGTCTTGATATAAATATTTATTAAATATTTCTTTATTTAAATCTTCTTCTTTTAACTTTCCATTTTCTATATCTTTTGCAATTTTTTTAGTAGCATCTACTATTTCTTCTTGACCACCATAGTTAATACATATGTTTAATATTCCGTTTTTATTATTTTTTGTTTTTTCTACAATTTTATCCATAGCATCTAATACTTCATCACTTAAAGGATGCTTTCTACCAGAAAAAACTACTTTTATACCTTCATTCTGTATTTTTTTTAGTTTTGTTTTAAAAAGAGTTGTAAAAAGATTCATTAGATATGAAACTTCATCTTCACTACGTTTAAAATTATCTGTTGAAAAAGCATATACACTAAGTACTTTTATACCTCTTCTTACAGCGTATACTGCTAAATCTTCTAAGGTCTTACTTCCTTCTAAGTGACCCATACTTCTCTTTTTTCCTCTTTGTTTTGCCCATCTTCCATTACCATCCATTATTATCGCTAAATGATTTGGGATTTTTAAATTTTCCATTATTTCACTCCTAACTATATTTATATATTATAACAATTAATTTATAATTTGTATATTGTTAGAATGTTCTTTTATTAATTCTTTAATAAAAATAGATGGATTATTTTTGTTGCAAAATAGATATACATTATTTTTAGTTCTTGTAAGTGCGACATAAAAAAGTCTTCTTTCTTCTTCATATAAATAAGAATCTTTAATAGTAAGAACATAATCTAGGATCTTATTATTTACTATTTTATTAGGAAAACCTAAATAAGAATTATTCATATTTAAAACGATTACATTTTCTTCTTCTAATCCCTTAGATTTATGCACAGTCAAATATCTCATGCAAATATTTTTATATATTAAACTATCATCTTTTTTAGAAATTAAATTTCCAATTAATTTGTTTATATCGTTATTATTTCTTACTAAAATTAATATCTTGGTATCAATTGATTTTATTATATCTATAAATTTTGATTGCAAATCATTATAATAAACAATTTTTATTGGTTTATTTATACTTTTATTAGAATGCATTATTTTTATCATTTGTTTTGGATTTTTCATTATAAAAGATCCTGCTACACTAATTAATTCTTTTGAATTTCTATAAGTTTTTTTAATCTTTATTATTTTTGTTTTTCCATAATATTTTTTAAACTTTAAAAATATATCTAAATTGCATCCTGTAAATCTATATATAGACTGAAAGTCATCACCTACTGCCATTATTTTACTTTTACATTTTTCTTTTATTTTTTTAATAAGTTGATATTTTACAAATGATGTATCTTGATATTCATCAATAATTATATATTTATATGATATATTACTATTTTCTACTTTATCAATAGCATAATTAATCATGTCATTAAAGTCTATCATATTACATGATTTTAGTTCTCTTTCATATATAATATATATTTCTTTTATTAACTTTAAAAGTACATAATTATTATATCTAATCTGTTTATTTTTCTCTTTACTATTTTTAATAAATATTTTTTCAAAATATGATATATCATAATTATTAGATTTAAATAGATTTATAAAGGTAATTATTAATTTTTTTAAACAACATTTTATATCATTGTTTATAAGAATATTACTAAAATTACAATAAAAGAATTCATCTACAATATAATTTAAAGTATCTGGCATAGATATATTAATATTTTTATCATTAATTATGTTTAGCGCAAGTTTATGAAATGTATATATGTCGATATTATAATTATAATTTTTGCTTAAAGAATTTTTTAGACTATTTACAGTATTATTAGTAAAAGATATACATAGTATATCTTTGGGACTTACATTTTTTCTTTCAATTAAATATCTTATTTTACCAACTATTGTTAATGTTTTTCCAGATCCTGCTCCTGCGATTACTAAAGTACTTTCTTCATCACATACTATAGATAATCTCTGATTATAATCTAATTTATATCCATTTATGTTATCTAATATATTTTTGCTGTGTATAAGTTCTTTTTTTAAATATTTTTTATGGTTAATAAACGTTAATAATTTTTGAAACACATTATTTTTGATAATAGTATCACCAAAGAAAAAGTATTATTTATTAATACCTTTTATTATTTCTATAGAAAGACCCGTTAGTTCTGATATTTCTTCTATTTTCATATTTTTATTTAACATATTTCTTGCTACTGCTATGGAGCCTTCCTTTATTCCTTGTTCTATGCCATCTTCTTTTGCCTCATTATATAAACTATTTTGTATCTTCCTTTTATCTTCTTCTTCACTCATATAACTCATAAACTCTGGATCATTATTTACTATTGTTACTTTTGTTATATATTTATCTACTATCTTATCTTTTGGCATAGTTTCTAACTCCTTCTT
>CAKPCA010000020.1 GCA_934141145.1 uncultured Bacilli bacterium | reverse complement strand
CTTATTCAAATCGTTATTTTGCCATTTTTAAACCTATTTTTTTACTATTTTAATTATTTGTTATATCTATTTTTTTATTTTTGAACCAAATCCCTTACTATAATTTATTTTTTGCAATATTAAAAAAAAATAAAAAAAGAATTAAATATTAATTCTTTTTAGCGATTTCAAAATGTTCTCTGATTTTTGTTTCAAGTTCATCAGAAAGTTTCTTGTTTTCTTTTAATAATGCTTTTACTGTTTCTTTACCTTGACCTAATTTTTCACCATTATATGAGTACCAAGATCCACTCTTTTCAAGTATGCTTGCTTCAACACCTAAATCTATTAATTCAGACTCTCTACTAATTCCTTCACCATACATAATTTCAAGAGTTGCTGTTTTAAATGGAGGCGCTACCTTATTTTTTACGATTTTTACGTTAGTTTTATTACCAATAATATTATCACCTTGTTTAATTGCCTCACTTCTTCTAACTTCCATTCTTATTGTTGAATAGAATTTTAAAGCACGACCTCCAGGTGTTGTTTCTGGATTACCAAACATAACTCCAACCTTTTCTCTTAGTTGGTTAATGAATATTGCAATAGTATTAGTTTTACTTATAGTTCCAGATAATTTTCTAAGTGCTTGACTCATAAGTCTTGCTTGAAGTCCAACATGAGAATCTCCCATTTCTCCTTCAATTTCTGCTTGTGGAACTAAGGCTGCAACTGAATCTATTACAACTATATTTATTGCTTCACTTCTAACTAATGCTTCACAAATTTCTAATGCCTGCTCTCCTGTATCAGGTTGTGATAATAAAAGTTCATTAATATTAACTCCTAGATTTTTTGCATAAATAGGATCAAGTGCATGCTCTGCGTCTATAAATGCTGCTCTTCCTCCTGCTTTTTGTACTTCTGCTATTGCATGAAGAGCGAATGTTGTTTTACCAGATGATTCTGGTCCATATATTTCTACAATACGTCCTCTAGGATAACCACCTACTCCTAGTGCTATATCAAGCATTAATGAACCACTTGGTGATACAGCCATTTCCCTGTGAGTATCATCTCCAAGTTTCATTATTGCGCCTTTTCCAAATTGCTTTTCTATATCTAAAAGTACTTGTGATAATATTTTATCTTTATCATTAGTCTCAGTATTTTTTGCCATTTTTATTTTCCTCCCTTACTGAATACAATATCATTATAAACTAAGTTTAAAATTAATGCAAGTGTTTTTTCGAACAATTGTTCTATTTTTGTTTTTTTATTCTCACAAAAAAGAAATTTTAGTAATAAAAAAAGATAATTTTTGAATAAAATTATCTTCTAAAATTTAATTTTTCTTTAAATATTTTCTATACATCATATAATATTGAATACCAGATACTACAGATAATACTGTTGCAGTGATTAAGAAGAAATCATCTAGTGATATATTTATTAATCCCATTGGAAAATTACCAAATAATTTTAATGTTAATCCAATCATTAAACATGCAGTTTTAAATTTTCCAGTTTTTATTGCACCTACTACATCACCATTATTACCAGCAACCATTTTTATTGTATTAACAATTGTATCTCTTAATATAATTACTACTGGTATTACTGGATGTATACTACCATTTGCACATAATACTATAAGTAATCCATTAACAAGTATCTTATCTGCTATCGCATCCATGACTTTTCCAAAATCACTAACTAAATTATATTTTCTTGCCAAATATCCATCAAAGAAGTCTGTAACAGATGCTATTACAAATAATACTCCTGCAATAACATATTTAATATCTAAAATTACTGTTCCATTTATTAAATATCTTTTAAAACTTACATTAACCATTTCCCATGGAAATAATAATATAAATAAAACTACAACTGAAAGTATTATTCTCATCATAGTTAATTTATTAGGAAAATTTTTATCTTTCATTTTACACACCTACTTCTGTTTCATAACTTATTTTTATATTATCACTTGATTCAATATCTTGATTTTTATTATAGAAATATACAATTACAAATATTATTATTAGCACACCAAGTATAATACCTAATATTAGTGGTAATTTACTTTTTTCTTCTTCTTTTTTTGTATAAGGAGATGCAATTTTTTCTTCATCTTCTTTTAATTTGCTTGCTTTTTCTATATCGTCTAACGGAATTTTAGATGTTGATTCAAATACAAATTCATTAAAATCATCCATAATACTATTTGTATCAAGTCCTAAATATTTTGAATAATCCATTATCATACATTTAAGCAAGAATATATCTTTAAATAATTTGAAATTGCCAGATTCTATTGCTTCTAGTTGAGAAACTTTATAATTAAGATCTTCTGATGCTTCTTCTATTGAAACACCATTTTGTTCTCTACCTTCTTTCAATATTTCTCCTATTTCTTTCAATTTTTTTCACTCCTTTATAAATTAAAAAAATAATAATTTTAATAAGCCATGTTCTGTACCTATTACTAGGTGATAAACATTTATCTATGAATTTCTTCATCCCTTGCCTGATTCATTATTCTCAAGATTCAAGAGTTCCTCTACCATATTTTGAGTTTCTCGCTTGCGGAGTTTACCAATCGTTTCACTTTTCTTTTTCAAGAAAATATCGTCACTGTGGCACTTTATGAATACTTTATCCATAGTAAACCTTAGGATATTTCTTCGTCGTTAGCATACACTACTATAGGTTATTTTTTTCCTATACACAATCACTACTGTCATCTCAGAACAGTGCGAGCATGGACTTTCCTCTACATTACAAAGAATGCAGCGTTTATCTAAAAATTATTATTCGTCAATACCATCTTTACCGTAGATTATTTTTTCTAATTGAGATACTCTTCTAAGTAAATCAACATTAGTTACTTCTCTACTACTATTTTTAACTATTTCCATATTAGCTTTTGCATTTCTAAGTTTATGCTTAAGTTCTAATATTTCATTTGTTAAGCTTTCAATTTGGTCTTGCTTTTCTTTTAATTTTCTTTGATATGTCTGATAATCATTCATAACCATATCTAACACTTTATCTACTTCTTGAGGCCTATATCCCCTAGCATCCATTTTAAAATCCCAATTGTAAATCATATCTGGAGTAAGTAAAATTTCATCTGCTTTCATTTTTATATCACCTCTAGTACAACTATTATCACAAAAAAATTATTATTTGTCAATTCACACATTTTTACATCTATTTACAGCAAGGTTAACAACTAAATCAATTTCACTATCAAAAACATCATCAATCATATTTCCTAATACATAAATTAGATATAAATTATTCATATTTTCTCCTTTACTATTTGCTATACTAACATAGTTTTTATTTATATTCATCTCTTTCGACAAACAAATATATTTTCCTTCATTAAATTACAATATTACAAATTTTTTTTGAAAGAAAATATATGAAATTTTTTAATTATATAGTATAATGATAATGGTGAGGAAATGAAATATCCAAACAAAAAAGTTACAATTCATGAAAATATTATTAATTATAAAAATCGAGGTTTAAATTTAGAAGATGATATTAATAATTCAAATAAATATTATCTTGAAAAAGATATTGCAGTAATATATAAAAAACCAACTCCTATAAAGGTAGTAAAAGTAGACTATAATAATAGGGTTAATACAGTAATTAAAGAAGCGTATTATGAAATTCCTTCTACTACTGATTATAATGGTATATATAAAGGAAAATATATTGATTTTGAAGCTAAAGAAACTCAAAGTAAAACTTCCTTTACATTAAAGAATATTCATGCACATCAAATTAAACATTTAATAAGTATTCTAAACCATGGCGGAATATCTTTTTTAATAATTAGATTCTGTAAATTAAATAAAACCTTTTTATTTGAAACATCAAAGTTAGAATTATTTATGAAAAATAATGATAGGAAATCAATTCCAATATCCTATATTGAAGAAAATGGTTATATAATAAAGGAAGGATATTATCCAAGACTTGATTATATATTAATAGTTGATAAATTATTAGGAGATGCTTATGAAAAAGAAAATTAATAAAATAATTAAATACATAAAAAAATTTATAGAGGAAAATAGAGTATACTCGTATATACTTCTTGGCTTTATAGTACTTGCTTTAATAATTTTAATAATTAAACCACTTATTGGAATAATATTTATTTTAGCTAGTGCAATATTAAATATAATTTTTATTGAAAATGGAGGACTTACAATGATAAAAAAGAAAACAAAGGGAACAAATAACAAACCTATTGATAGTGCAAAAACTAACAGAAAAAAGAAAAAGGTATTAAAAAAGGTATTAAAGATAATTTTAAACTTATTTTTGATATTCTTACTAATTTGTTTAATTGCTAGTATAGTTTTTGCAATATATATAATAAAAAATGCACCGGATTTTAATCCAGATAATTTATATAGAGCAGAATCATCTATTCTTTATGATAAAAATGGTAATCAAGTAACAAAACTTGGTGTTGAGAAAAGGAAGAAAGTTTCTTACAATGACTTACCACAAGTATTACTTGATGCTATTATAGCAACAGAAGACTCAAGATATATGCAGCATAATGGTTTTGATTTGCCGCGTTTCTTAAAAGCATCTGCAGGTCAAGTTGTTAATAAAATTACTGGTCATGGTAATGCTGGTGGTGGATCTACTTTAACAATGCAGGTTTCTAAAAATAATTACACTTCAATTGAAGCTTCTGGTTTTGAAGGAATAGTTAGAAAGTTTACAGATATATATATATCAATATTTAAGCTTGAGAAAAATTATTCTAAAGAAGAAATAATCGAATTTTATGTTAATACTCCATTCCTAGGTAATAATTCGTATGGTGTTGAACAGGCATGTCAAAGTTATTTTGGAAAATCTGTTTCTGAAATTAACTTAAGTGAAGCTGCAATTATCGCAGGATTATTCCAAGCACCTTCATCTTATGATCCATATAGACATCCTGATTTGGCAGCACAAAGAAGAAAAACTGTTTTATACCTTATGAGAAGACATGGTTACATTACAGAAGAAGAAGAAAAAATTGCTAATAGTATTCCTGTTGAATCATTACTTAGAACAACTAATCCTGAATCAATGGATAATGCATATCAAGCATATATAGATATAGTAATTAATGAAGTTGAAAAGAAAACAAATGCTAATCCTTATACTACTGGTATGAAAATATATACTAATCTAGATACTAGTAAGCAAGAATTATTAAATGACATAATGAGTGGTAAAACATGGCAATGGAAAGATGATAAGGTTCAAGCTGGTATATCTATAGTAGATGTTAATACTGGTGCTTTAGTCGCTGTAGGTGGCGGTAGAAACAGAAGTGGTGAAAGACAATACAACTTCGCAACTGATATAAAAAGACAAATTGGATCATGTGCTAAGCCTTTATTTGATTATGGTCCTGCTTATGAATACAATAATGCATCTGAAGCATCTCAAGTACTTGATGCACCTTACTCATATGGTAATGGGGTTGCAATAAAGAATGCTGATGGATCTTATGGTGGAATAATGACTTATAAATATGCAATGGCTGCTTCTAGAAATATACCTGCAGTTAAAGTATTCCAATCTGTTAATAACGCTAATATTATTAAATTTGTTACTAGTCTTGGTATTAAGCCTGAAATTGATTCAACTGGTTACATTCACCAAGCTCATGCTCTTGGAGCATTTACTGGTTCTAATCCTACTGAAATGGCCGCTGCTTATGCTGCTTTTGCAAGTGGTGGATATTATACAGAACCATATACTGTTAATAAAGTAGAATATATAGATAGTGGTAAAACTGTAAGTCTTAAAAATAAGAGAAATAAAGTAATGTCTGATTCTACTGCTTATATGATTACAGATGCATTATTATATGCTGTTGAGGGTTATAGAAATATAGGTGGTACTGTTAGTGGTGTTAGACTTGCTGCTAAAACAGGTACATCAAACTTTGATTCTGATACAAGAAGATTATATGGTTATCCATCTTCTGCTAATAATGATATGTGGGTTACAGGTTATACTCCTGAATATGCAGTATCGTTATGGTATGGATATAAAGAAAATGAAAAAGGATATTATTTAGCAAGTGATGGATATAGTGCAAGAGGTAAATTATTTAGACAAGTAATAAGTGGTATTTCTGATAGAAGTGGTAATAAGCAATTTACTGTTCCAAATAGTGTTGTAAAAGTTACTGTTGAAAAAGAAACAGATCCACTTGCTCTTCCATCTGCTAATACACCAGATGATATGAAAGTTACAGAATATTTTAAAAAAGGTACAGAACCTACTGAAACATCTCCAAGATATACTGCTCTTCCTGCTCCTACTGGATTAAATGCAAAAACTACAGGAAATGAAATTCAGTTAACTTGGAATACAGTTAGTGTTCCTGAATATTTAACAGATGATTATTTTAGAACTTATTATAAAAATTTATATAGTAATCAATTAGAACAACAGTTGGGTATTAGAAAAGCTTCATTAGGTGAATTTGGTTATGAAGTTTATGTAAAAAATAATGCAACTGGAAGTATATCTTCTCTTGGATTTACTACTAAAAATACATTTAAAACTACAAAACAAGATAAAAATGTTACTTATATAGTTAAAACTTCTTGGAGTGTTTTAAAGATTACTCAAAGTGCTGGAGCTCAAATTGAAGTTAGTGCTGATGTAAAAAAAGATACTGATTTAACAACTATTGAATTAAATAAAAATAGTACTGGTGATACATTAACATTAAGTGGTACTAGTGTCACTTATACTGATCCAGGTATAAAAGTTACAAATAATGGTATAGATGTTACAAAAGATGCAACTATAACAGTAACATGTTCAAATAATGAAAAAAATATTTCTACATATACATTTACTAGTGCTGGAACATATACATTAACTTATACAGTAACTTATAATGGAAAAACATTACCTGTTAAAACTAGAACAATTACAGTTAATGCTAGTACTACACCTACGCCTAGCACACCAGGAACTAATACAAACTAAAAAAGCTGCCAAATGGCAGTTTTTTTATTCATTTAACCAATCATAATCATATAGTTCTTCTATTTCATCGCTTTCTTTAAAGCTTTTCTTTACTATATCTTCTCTTTTTTTATAGCCTTTTTTATTCCATTCAAATAATATTTTATCAATATATCTTATATTACTTACTCCAGATAATATTGCTTCTTTTAAAGCTTCTTTTATTAGTTCTAATGGTATATTACATTCAATCCAATTAGTTATAGTTTCATATTCTACAGGAGAAAGTGTTCTTCCAAATTCCTGTTCAAAAGTACTATATATATCGCTATTCTTTTCTACTGATTTATTTTCTATTAATAATAGTTTTATTTTATTATAGAATAATTCTAATGAAATATATTCTTCAATTATTCCATTATTTTTCTTTATTTCAATAGATATATATTTTTTGTCTGTTAGACTAGTTATTATTTCTAATATTTTTGATTCTTCAATATATAAGTTTTTTGATATTTTAGATACATCAAATGGAATATTATCTTTTTGATTAATAAAATATAAAAGTACTATAAAGTCATAATCTGTTATATTTAAATATGAATAAAATTTTATTAAATAAGATGGTACAATTAAATTTGAATTTACATTTATTAAATCATCTATTACATTCTTATTCATAAATATCACTCCTTAAAATTATTATTTAAATAATCAATTATTGTTTTCTTTTTGTTTTCTATTTCATTATACAATATTTTCTTTTCTAAATCTATGTATATAATATTTATTTTATTTTTTGGTATATATGAAATACTGTTTAAATCTACATTAATATCTTTTCTTTTATGTATACACATATTATTATACATATCTAATATATTTTCTTTACTTATATTTAATATTTCTCCGGCTATAATATTATTTTCTAATCCATATACATATATAGTATATTTATCCACTATTTTTTCTTTAGTTATATTTTTTATACTATTTATTACTTTAATTTCTTTTCTTGTAAAATTATATTTATCAGAATATTTTATTTGAGACCATATTCCAAGATAATTAGATGTATATTTTACATTGTTAATATCCTCTATTTCAAGATTTTTAGAAAGACCTAGTATACTTAATAGTTTCAAACCATAAAGTACGTTAGAAGACGCAAAAATATGGTCTAACTCAATCTTTTTTCTATCAAAAGAAAGATTATTTAATAAACTACTATTTTCCTTTATAGCATTATATAAACTATCATCTATTTTAAAATTTAATAAACATGCAAATCTAACCGCTCTTAATATTCTAAGAGAATCATCTTTTAGTTTTATAGAAGGATTACCTACAGATCTAATAATCTTATTATTTAAATCTTCTATTCCATTTAAATAATCTATATACTCTTCCTTATAATTAATACATATTGTGTTTATAGTAAAGTCTCTTCTATTTAGATCTTCTATTAAAGTCTTCTTGTATTCTATTTTTTCTGGCCATCTACTATTATTATATCCTATATCACTTCTAAAAGTTGTTACCTCATAAGAAAATCCTAAATATTTCAATTTACAAGAACCAAAGTTTATATATTTAATATCATCAAACATATTACTTAAATCAGATATAGTTGCATTAGTTGCTATATCTATATCATTAGATTCTATACCTAGAATTTTATCTCTAACATATCCACCAATAATATATCCTTCGAAACCATTATTATGCATTATATTTAATATTTCTATAGCAGTGTTATACATAATTATCACCTTTTACTAATTATAACATAAAAAATAAAAAAACCATTTAAAATGGTCTTTTATTATTTGTTAACAACTTCTTTTAATTTGCTACCAGCTTTAAATGAAACACTGTTTCTAGCAGCAATTTTAACTGGTAAACCAGTTTTTGGATTTCTTCCTTCTCTAGCTTCTCTTCTGCTTACGCTATAAGAACCAAATCCAGTTAAAGTTATTTTATCTCCTTTTTTTAAAGTTTCTCCAACTACATCCATAAATGCTTCTAAAGCACGTGATGAGTCAGCTTTAGTTAATCCTGACTTTGCAGCCATAGCTTCTACTACTTCAGATTTTGTCATAATATTTACCTCCGTTATCTGATTTACTTATTTAAGCATTCCTATGCTTATGTATATAAGATACCATTTTTTATTATGTTTTGCAATACTTTTGGACAAAAATTAGACACTTTTTCTTTTAAAATAAAAGAAAATCAAACGATTTTCTTATCTTACATTGCCATACCCATATTATTTATCTCATTAATGCTATTTTGATAGTTTGCATAGTTTAGTTTTTCTTGTTCTTTAAGTCTTTCTTTTGCTTTTTCAAGTTCCTCTTTTTTCATACTAATTATACGATTGTTTGCATCTTTTATAGCTTTTTTTTGTACTTCATTATCTACAATAGTATCTATTTTTTCTTTTAATTTATTAAATGTTTCAACCATACTTGGAATTTTTGATGATTTTGCTGTTGCTACTCTATTCTTTTTTTCTGATATAATTTGAATTATATTATTGTAATTATTTTGACTCATTTGTTTTAATTTTTCATCATTCTTATCTATATTTTTAAATAGTTGATCGCCTTCACCATAAACTTTATCTAATGACATATTTTCATTACTAACAGTTGCTTTTTTTTCTGGAATTACAGTTTCAAATGATTCAATATCATTGTTTCCTCTTTGCATGTTATGAAGTTCTATATCATTTTTGTCAGCATTTTTAAACAACTCATTATTCTCTTCCTTCGGTGCAACATTTTCTACTAATGGTTCTTGTATTTCAGATTCAATATGTTTTTCTTCTTCAATTTTATCCTCTAGTTCAGAATTTAATTCATCAATCTTTTCATTTTCAATATACATTGCATCTTCTATGCTATCTTTTTTATCGCCCTCATAAAATTCTATATTTTCTGCTTCTTCTTCAGCTTTTGCATTCTTAGCTTGTTTATTTTTATAATCTTCTATTATTTGATTTACTTTTTTATCTTCCTCTTCGTAATACCTATTATATGTTTCTTTATATTGCTCTTTTTTATCAGATATAAATTGTTTAGCTTTTTCAACATTTTCTTCTAATTCAATTATTTTTGATTTTACCGAATTAAATTTTTCTTTTATAAAGTCTGCAACATTCTTTTTTGTTTCTATTATTTGATTTTTACTAACAGTTATAACAGGTTCTTTTTCTGGTCTTTTAAATTCCTGAATTTCCACCTTTATTTCTGATTCTGGCTTTATAACTTTTCCTTCTTCGTCTAAATGTACTACACCTTCACCAAACACACCAACATTAGTAATATGGTCTATTTCTTTGCTATACTCTTTTGCCATTGAATTATTTTTTTCAAAATCAGGTTCATATTCATCAAGTTTCTTTTTTATTTCAAGTTTTCTCTTAGATATTTTAACCATTTCTGCAGTTATATTAGCAAGTCTTTCTATATCTTCTTCTTTTTGACTTTCAAATAACTCACTATATTCTAAATCATAATCTTTTTCCTGCTTTTCAAGATTATCTAATTCTGCATTTAAAGGTTCTGTTAAAACATTAAGTTCACTTTGACTTTTTTTTGCTTCCTTTAGTTTTTCATAAAGATCTGCTAATTTTTCTCTTTCTTCTATACTTAAATTTGAAATCATTGTTTCACCTTCTTACACATTTTAATATTCAAATTACGTTGTACTTTTTATTTTCTTATAAGTTTCTGAAAATAATTCATATGCAACTTGTCTTTCTTCCTCATTTTCTAAATCTTTAAAGATTTCTTGACCATTTTCCACAATAATCCTAGATGCTAATATTGAAACAGAATCATTACCATCATCAATTGAATAATATTGATAAATTATATCTGTACCTTCAACTTTTAATCTAGTTATTGGTGTTGCTGGTACTTTTCTTCCATCTTCTAACATCACAATAAACTTCTCTTCCATTTTTATTCTCCTCTACTATATGTAATATAATACCATTTTCTTAAAAAATAGTCCATATATAATTCAAATAAAATTAAAAATTCGTGGATTTTTATTAAATGTCCATTTTTATAAAATAACGGAATCAAGTCTGATTATAGTATAATATACTCTATGTTTCTTTGTAGTTATAAGGAGAAATGAAAACATAGAAACACATGAGTGAAGATTATAGAAAGACTATTTGTTCTTGCATTTCACACAATAAGAAATTAATTGAGGTAAATAAAATTATAAATTATGATCCTAGGGCTATTTCTAAATAAGTCAAAAGAAATAAAAAACATTAATTATGCTGATCAAACTGAAAGTAAATTTCTAAATTTAACAGATGGCCTTATGTTTGTACTAATTTTAAAAATAGATATAAAAATTGTACTTTTGTTAAATTTATATATGATTCAAAAATAGCTCAAGAAAAAGCTGATGCTAATCTTATCAATTCTAGAAAGGGGATTGTTTTAGATTCTGATGAGTTTCATAAGTTGGATTCTATTATTAAAAAAGATACTGATGAAAATAAATATTCTATTAATAAATCTATTACTACTTTATATAGATACGTTAATAATAGTTATTTAAAAACTAAAAGGATTGATTTACCTTGTGCTGTTAAATATAAAAAAAGAAAGCATAATAAAAAATATGAATACACTGACAATAAAATTGACAGAAGTAATCATACTTACCTTGACTATTTGTCATGCATTCACAAAAACCCAAACTGTAATGTATGGCAATTAGATTTCTTTGGTACTATCAAATCTGATAGCAAGAATATTTTATCATTTATTTTACCAAATATACACTTTTCTTTATTAGATATCATAAATAATCCAAATTCAAAAAAAGTAGTTGAATTTTTTGATAATTTAGAAATACAATTGGTACAGATGCTTTTAAGGATTTAATCCCTATTATTTTAACTGATAGAGATCCTTGTTTTAATGATATTGAAGGTATTTATTTTTCTAAAATAAATGGTGAAGAACGTTGTAAATTATTCTTTTTTGATCCTTATGTATCTAATCAAAAAACACCTATAGAAAATATTAATAAACAAATTAGAAAGTTTTTCCAAAAGAAAAATCTATAGACTCTCACACAAAAAAATCATTCTTTCGAATGATTCATATATGTAAGTTCGGATTTTCCGAACAGATTCCTCAATGGAGCAAATCACATACAAGTTACGAACTAAGTTCTTTTAAAAAAGTAACATATATAAGTTCCTATTTATTTCAATGATATTATTGAATTAAATCTATTTATATTGTATAATTTATACAATTTAAAATTTATAAATGTTAGGAGAAAAATAAGAATGAGCAAATATTATTTTAAAAGTGATACAAGACTTTCAAATTATTATATGTGCAATGTAAAAATAGATAATTTAACTTTTTCATCAAGTGAAGCTGCTTATCATGCTGAAAAATTTCTAGATGAAGATATAAAGAAATTACTAACAAGACTTATACCTGATGAGGCAAAACATGTAACTAGAGAATTAGCTAGATTTATAAGATCAGATTGGGATAATGTAAAATATAATTTAATGAAAAAGGTAGTGCTTGAAAAATTCAAACAAAATTCTGAATGTTTAAAAGAATTGTTAGACACAAGAGATATGGAATTAATTGAAGATACAACTGGTTGGCATGATAATATATGGGGAGAATGTACTTGTGAAGAATGTAAAAATAAAGAGCATAAAAATTATTTAGGTAAAATACTAATGGAGGTTAGAGAGGAATTAAAAAATTATTATTAGATAAGGAAGTGTGATATGAAATTAACAAGTAAAGAGGCTTTAGATTTGTTGAATGAAAATATTGGTAAGACTTCAAGTGATAAATGGATAAAACATTCTAAAAACGTAGGTTACGTAGCAGGTGTTATAGCAGGTAATATAAATTTGGATAGTGATTTTGCAACGACTTTAGGATATATACATGATATCGGTAAAAAGTATGGATTTAATAGTAACGATGGAGTAATACCTCATGCTATAAATGGTTATAATTATATTAAGTCCTTGGGTTATGATGAAAAGTATGCAAGCATATGTATAAAGCACTCATTTTTAAATAATGATATTAACTGTTTAGCAAATGATAGAGATTATACCGATTCAAGTAATCAATACTATGATTTTATGAAAGAATATATAAAAAAAGAATATACAATTTATGAAAAAATAATTAATTTATGTGATTTGATGTGTACTGATAAAATATATACAGTAGATAAAAGAATAATGGACTTACTTTTAAGACACGGAGTATATAAAAATACGTATTATCATATAAAAGAAGTCTATAAATTAAAAGAGTACTTTGATAATTTACTGGGATATAATTTGTATGATTTGTTTCCAGAAATAAAAGAAAATTTATAAAAGGAATTGGGAATTTCCCATGGACGAATTTATACGAGAGTACAAATTCAGTGCTGGCTAGACATAGATTTAATTTCCATATTCAAAAAAATATGCAAAAAGAGGATTAAATTATTTTGATAATTTTTTCCTCTTTTTTGAAAATCATTTATATAAAATAAAAACCTACGAACTTTTCAGTCCGTAAGTTGATTTCAAATGGAGCAGGTGAGGAGAATCGAACTCCCGTAGTCAGCTTGGAAGGCTGAGGTTCTACCATTAAACTACACCTGCACTTAAAACAAGTACTATTTAAGTATACTTGTTTTTATATACATTGTCAAGTATCAATTTAGAATTTAATTCATTTTTATTTTGTCGTTTTATTGAATTAAACAAATTTTAAAATAAATAAGATATGTTAAAACATATAATTAATATAAATTCTTAATCAAGACAATTTTTTATATTTATATCTTCAGTATTTTCATCAATATTTACAAATTTATACTTTAAATTATAATTGTTATCAATAGAGACTATAGTATATGATTCTGGATTAATATAATCTCCAGTAATTGGATTCTTTTCCGTTTCATCAACTAAATTATTATCTATTAACACTTGATAAAATATTTTACAATTATCACTACTATTAACCAAATTATTTGTTACCTTTGAATAAATTTCATTGTCTGATGAAATAAGAATACTAGTATTCTTTTCGATTAATTTAACCATATTTTTATAATCTTGTTTTCTTCTTTCTATAGAAGAATCATTAATTTTTAACATTGTTATAGAAGAAAGCAATGCTATTATTACTATAACTGCAAGTAATTCTACAACAGTAAATCCTCTTTTCATATTTATCACCTACTATAACAATTATAATATAACTTTAGAACTTTTTAAAGTGTTTATTATATTTTTTATTTCTAAACTAGTTTCATTATCTAATATAATTCTATAATTAGTTATCCCAATTTTATTAAATTCTTTTATATCTTCTAACAAGTTAATATTTTCATAATTAAGAATATGCATAAAGCAATCATTACTCTTCTTGATTTTATATTTCTCATTATCTCTATCTACTAAATAATAATTTCCATTCTTGCAAATACTACAATTTGTTTTTTTACCATTACCTAAATACGTATTTAAAATACAATATTTACTAGTCATTACTTCTGGTTTACCATATATAACAACTTGTAAATTTGGTTCAAAATTATATCTACATTTAAAATTATTATATATATCTTTTATTTTGTTAATATCAAGTTCATAAGATAATGTTACTGCTTTAGCACCTAATGAATGAAGATGATATATAGAATAAGAATTAACAACATTAAAATTACTATCTGTAATATTATCTAAAATATCTTTATATTTTCGTACTATCTTATTTTGATTTAATACCCTATCATTATTTTTATATTTTTCAAGTAAAAATCTATCACTAACATAACATTTATAATCAGTAGTATCTAATATATATTTTAATTGTTCTTCATTTTGTACTTCAAAATATACATCATTTTCTTTTGAAATATTTAACTTTTTAAAGCTATATTCTTCGTATTTTTTATTACCTTTTTTTACTCTATCTTGCTTTAATAAATAAATTATATCTCTTCGTAAATTATTTATGGTACTCATTGAAATAAATATATTTTCATCTATATCAATACTTAAGTTTTTAAATTTAAATATCTCATTACCTAGTTTTTCTAATTTTTCTTTTATTTCATCTTTAGTAGTAGGTTTATTTTTTGCTTCAAAAACTACATTTTTTAAAGTAATTTCTTCATTATGTATTCCATCTGTAATAGTAAATATTATATCACTATTAATAGTTTTAAATTTACCATCTATATACACTTTTCTTCTATCTATACTAGTTTCATTAATATAATTATTTAAAGTAATATCTACTGTTTTATACACATTAGATAATGGTTCTACTTTATTTTTAGTAGTAACAGTTATAACATCACCTTTTTTAGCAGAATTAACAAGTAAACCATTTATACACAATCTATTTAAATAAAATCCTTCTTCCTTTTTTCCTACAATTCTAATTGCATCACCTTGTTTTACATCACTAGATAACTCTATTGTAGCTTCATTCTTTTTATAATCAATTACCTTTCCTATATATACACCTAAATGATTAGGTTTATGACCATTTATTAGATCTTTACCTGTTTGATTATATAAATGTCCTAAAGTAAAATCTCTATTAAATAGTTTTTTGATGTTTAATATATCTTCATCAGTATGAATTAAAGTATCTATTTTATTTCTATAAACTCTTGTTACTAAACCTACATATTCTTTACTTTTCATTCTACCTTCTATTTTAAAACTATCAATTCCAGACTCTATTAATTCAGGTATTTTATCAATCGTACATAAATCTTTTGGACTTAATAAGAATTTATCTTTAACATATATTCTTTCATCATCCTTATATAGATCAAATGGATGTCTACAAATTTGTGCACACATTCCTCTATTACCACTTCTACCTGTTTTAAAATAACTAATTAAACACTGACCTGAGCAAGATACACAAAGTGCACCATGAATAAATACTTCAAGTTCTATATCTACTTCTTTTTTCATTTGTTTAATAAGTGATAGTGGTGTTTCTCTTGCAAGTACAACCCTTTTAAATCCTATATTTTTTAATAGTTTTAATGATTCTATATCCATTATGTTCATTTGTGTAGAAGCATGAAGTTCTAAATCTGGAAATTTTTTATGTATTAAATCTGCCATACCAATATCTTGAATAATTACTGCATCAACATTATTATCATATATTAATTTTACAAATTCTAAGAATTCTTTTACCTCATCCTCATAAACAATTGTATTTATAGTTATATAAACTTTTACACCATATAAGTGACAATAATTAATTGCTTCTAGTAATTCTTCTTGTGTAAAATTATTTGAAAATGCTCTTGCACCAAATCTTTTTCCTGCTAAATATACTGCATCCGCACCATTTAATACTGCCATTTTAAGTGATTCAAAATCTCCAGATGGAGATAATAATTCTACCTTTTTCATAACTGCCACTTCCTTTTTCATATATAGTATATCATAAAGAAAAAAATTACCCAAATAGGTAATTATTTACAATTATTACTTTCATTTAATAAATTATTTAAGGAAACAATATTATATCCTTTAGATAATATATAATTTATTGAAATTTTTATTTCTTCTTCATCATCTGAATTGAAAACTATGATTTCACCATTTGTTAAATTATTTTTTATAGTATCTAAAATATTGTTTTCTATATAATCTGCCTTTATAGTTTTCATATCATAATCTGTACATAGTTTTAATAATTTTTCATCTTTTTTATCTGTAATGCAATAGTTAGATTCATTTTTTGTATTAATATTTATTAAATTATTATTATAAATCATATATTTGTCTGAATATTTACCATCTGTTCCTAAATAATAAATACTGTGATTAGATGCAAGTTCTTTAATATTAACTATATTTTTACTTAAATAATTTCCTTCTATAAAAAAGTTTGCATTAACTTTCCTAGAATTTAAATAATTTACAAGATTATTATTTACTTTATCTTTTATGATAAAAACTATTGATACATTTTTTTCATTCTTATTACCAGATATTATATATTTATTTTTTATTTTTTTATCTATTACTGTTTCACTAAGTACAAGTAGTTCTTCTTTATATTCTCCTACATTTTTCATCTTTGTATAACTTTTATCAACATCTATATCACAACCATTTACACCAGTTATATATTCATCATCATTTATTACTGGATCTATTTTAGCTACACTTATAGTCTTTTTTGCATCTTTTATTTTTAGCATTATTGGATCATTATTTCTAACAATTTGCGTTACTTTTTCAGTATAAAAGAAACTAAATCCAGCTAAAAGAAGTATACTAAACACTTGCGTAAATTTCTTTAGATTATTATTCACAGACTATCACCTACAAAATTATATGTAAAAAAATAGAAATGATTACACATTTCTATCTTGATAGTCCATTTGATTTTTCATCGCTATAAACATATGTTACAACACCATCATCTATTATTATTTCATCACCATTAGAAAGTTTTATATTTTCTTCTGGATTTTTATTATATTTATTATATATACTTGAAAGATTAATTTTATCACCATTAATGTAATCATTACTCATATAATAATGAAATTTTTCTATAGCCGCAACTTTTACACATTCTGGAAGATCATTTACATTGCAGTATTCACTTATTCTATCTTCTACATCAGTACCATTATTAGGTATTACACAGTCACCATTTTCAATATGGTCATTTAGATTATAAATGTACTCATTTTCATTTATATCTTTAAGCCCACCATGTATTCCTACTTCAATACTAAGTTTATTTATAGCAGAACCAGCTAATTTATATTCATTTTTTACACAACTAGTAATTAATGAACCAGTTCCTACAATTAATGTTGTTAATATAACTTTTGGCTTAAAAATTCTATATTTTATTTTTTTTAATATTTCTTTCATTTTTTCTTTTCGTATGCGCTCTTCTTCTTCTCTTTTTTTTCTTAATTCCTCTTCTAATACAATTCTTTGTCTAATCTTAGCACATTCTTCTTTTATATATCTCCTTGATTCACTATCTCTCATTTTTACTCCCCCTAACTCGCATTTTCATACGCTGCTATTATTTTGTTATGAATACCTGGTTCAACATAATCTATTGCATTCATGGTTACTTCTAATGCTTTTTTATACGAACCTTTGTAAAATAATTTTTCAGCCAAATTTAATTCTTCATTAACTTTTTCTTTTTCACTTCTATATCTATTTCCATATACTAAAGTTTCTTCTAACATAACAATAGTCTTAAGTAAACTATTTGTAGTATTAAATACCTTAAAAGCTAAATCTCTTGCAGTGTCTACTCTTATATTTAATACTTCAATATTTATTGGTTTCTTATTAAGTTCTTTTTGTATTTCTTTTATTGCATCACTAGCATCTTTTAACTCTACAAAATAATTATCAGGTACAACTGGTATATTATAAAGTCTAATTCTATTTCGTGATTTTTTTACTAAATCTTTAATACTATCAAGTTGTTCTCTTGCTCTTATTTCATCTTCCTTCATACTACCAATTGTTTTAAGATCATAATTTAATGTTTCATCTAATTTAGAAACTTTAATGATTAAAATATCTAATTCTTTTACCATTTTAGAATATGGAAATGAATGATTCTTACTACAATCCATTAAATTATTATATGCATTTTTTATATTATCTATTTCATGATTTATTACATTTAATCTTTTTATATCTTCATCTTTTAAATCATAATTAGTTTTTAGTGTAGAAAGTTCACTCATTAATCCAGTTATTGCTTTATTTGTTCTTACTAATTTTACTTTAAATGATTTCATATTAGAATCAAAAGTTTTTCTTGACATTTTTTCTATTTCAAAATCATTATATAATGAATCAAAATAATTTATTATAGTTTTAAGTTCAAACAATACATCTTCAAGATTCAAAACTTTTACTCTATCTAAAATATCCTTTAATTTTTTTTGAGTTTCTTTTATATTGTATTCAACATTTAAATAGTCTAGTTGATACATTTCTCTAGTCATTTTTATATATATATTTGAAATATCTTCTATTTTACTTGGGACTAAATCATTACACATAATAAGTATAGCTGGTACTTCTTTTACAACATACTCCATATGTTCAATCATATCACTTATTCCTTTTACAATATAATTAATCTCATCATAATCTTTCTTTTCCATAACAATTTCAAATTCTTGAAATCTTTTTTCAATATTTTCAAATTGTAATTCTATTTGATTAGTAACTGGTTCATACTCTGATTTATTTTTTTCATAATCAGATTTTAATTTTCTATACTTATTTTTAAGTCTTACAATTTGGTCTCTATTCTTTTCTTCACTTAAAGTTATTTCCTTTATTTCTGATAAAAGTTTATTTGTTTTTTCTCTTAATTTGTAAATTTTAAGTTCTACATCTGCAAGTAATGCACGAAGTTGCTTATATTTTCTAGCATCTGCATAACTATCTGCATCTAAAAGCATATCTGTTATTTCTGGTATATTTTTATTTCTTATATCATCAAATCTATTTTGCCAGTTATCATATTTTGCTTTTAATTTATCATCATTTATTAAAGCTTCAACTTTAGATAACTCATTTAAAATTGGCGCACCTATTACTTGATTTTTTTCTCTTTCAAGTTCTGATATTGCATTTCTAATAGCTTTATTTTGTTTTTTACTTTTAATTACCATAATTATTGTAAATAAAATAATAACAATAAGATAAATTGTAACTATCATTAAATTTTTACTCAAAGTATCCACTCTCCTACTATTAATATTATTTTAACACAAAATACTACATTTTTATACTAATTTCTATCTTTTTAGCAATTTTTATTTTCGTTACTAATTATTTTGTTTGACTATTTAATATTTTATGTTATAATACATATGCAAACATTTTGTAGCACTACTCTGAAGTAGATAATGTGTTATTTTAGCGTATAAGTATTATTAGTACTATGCCCTTTATAAGCTACGCATAGGAAAATATTAGTTAGTAACACCCTATTACTGGCAGATAGATTACTTAAGGTTTGAAAATCTTATAGAAAGGAGAAGGAAAATGGCAAGATATATTGGTCCTGCTTATAAGAAAAGCCGTAGAGTTTCATTTTCAACACTTGAAAATGGTAAAGATTTAGCTAAAAGAGCTTATAGACCTGGTCAACATGGTCAAGACAGAAAAGGTAAAGCTTCTAACTATTCTATTCAATTAAGTGAAAAACAAAAAGTTAGATTTACTTATGGTCTTAATGAAAAACAATTCAGAGCTTTATTTAATAGAGCAGGTAAAATGCAAGGTATACATGGTGAAAACCTATTAAAGTTACTTGAAAGTAGATTAGATAACGTTGTTTATCGTATGGGACTTTCTAAAACAAGAAGAGGTGCAAGACAAATCGTTAACCATGGACATATCTTAGTTAATGGTAAAAAAGTTGATATTCCATCATACAATGTAGTTCCAGGAGATGTTATCAGTGTTAAAGATTCATCTAAAGAACATAAAGCTATTAAAGAATCATTAGAATCTGTTAATAGTACTGTTGACTATGTTACATTCGATAAAAATAAACTTGAAGGTACTTATGTAAGATATCCTGAAAGAAGCGAATTAAATAGCGATATCAACGAAGCATTAATTGTTGAATTTTATAGTAGATAATAAAAGAATCCATATTTGGATTCTTTTTTATTTTGACTTTTTATTTAATATATGTAAGAATAAAGCAACAATTACTATATTAGAAATAGAAATTAATATATTGTTAATATTAGCTTTATTCATATCTTCTATTTGTTTTTTATCATTTACATAATTTGTTTCACAGTTTTCTTTTCTTTCTTTATCTACTTCTATTTTACATTCATCTGAAGTACATTCATATGGTAACTTATCTAAAGTACATACATTTTTTGCATATTCCCCATAAGTAGGTACCTTTTCCTTATTAAGTATATTTATTCCTACTCCAAATGTAATAACAATTGCGACTATTAACCATAGTACTAAAATAGAATTAATTATTTTTAAAAATATATCTTTTTCCTTTGAAAATAACTTTGACATAATATCCTCCTTATTTAAATATTACTAAATAGTATTTCTTCTTACCACGACGAACTACTATATACTTATTATATAATGCTTTATCTCTATTTACAAGTGTATCTAAAAAATTTATTTTTTCTCCATTAATACTTATTGAACCATTATTAACAAATTCTCTTGCTTCTCTTTTACTTGATAAAATATTAGTATTTACAAGCATATCAACAATATTCATTTCTTCTGTTATAGTCTCTGTTTGAACTCCTGATAAGGCATCTTTTAATTCATCTTCAGAAAGTGATGCAATATCACCACTAAATAATGCTTCTGTTATTTTTAATGCTTTATTATATTCATTTATACCATGTAAATCAGTTATGATTTCTTTTGCAAGCGTTTTTTGAGCAATTCTTTTTTCTGGACATTCATTGTGTTCGCTCATAACTTTTTCAATTTCTTCTTTACTCAAGAATGTAAATACTTTCAAATATTCTTCTACTTTTTCATCACTACTATTTATTAAATATTGATATATTTCATAGCTTGATGTTTTATTTATATCAAGCCATAATGCATTTCCTTCTGATTTTCCAAATTTTTTACCATTTGCATCAAGTATTAAAGGCATTGTAAATGCATATGCTTTTTTACCTAATTTTTTGTTTATTAATTCAATTCCAGTTGTAATATTACCCCATTGATCAGAACCTGCAGCTTGCATTATACAATTTTTTTCTTCATATAAATGTACAAAGTCATTACCTTGTAATAATGTATAAGTAAACTCCGCAAATGTTATACCAGTTTCAAGTCTTCTACTAATAATATCTTTATTAAGCATATAATTAACATTAATATATTTTCCTGTATCTCTTAAAAAATCAAGAATATTAACATCTTTGTACCAATCATAATTATTAACTACTTCAACATTACCATCAAATATTTTTTCAACTTGTTTCTTTATAGATTCAACGTTATTTAAAACTGTTTCTTTTGAGATAATTTCTCTTTCTGATGTTGGTCTTGGATCACCTATCATACCAGTTGCTCCTCCAACTAATAATATTGGATGAAATCCTGCTTTTGCAAGTCTCTTTGCAGTTACTAAACTAGAATAATGCCCAATATGAAGGCTATCAGCAGTAGGATCTGTACCCCAATAGAAACAAGAATTCTTTTCGTTTATTATTTTTTCTAAGTCATCACCAGCCTCATCTTTAATAAGACCTCTCCATTTTAATTCATCATAAAATTTCATATTTATTCCTCCCAAATATATAAAAAGCCTATGATGTAAGGACGATTAAACGCGGTACCACCTTACTTCATAGACTTTTCTATGCTCTCTTTTTCATTTAACGCATGAATTTACGTTTTAATTCATAATATTGTAATTTCATTATTATTATGCTTAGTTTTCAGCTTACCACTAAGTCTCTTCTTTCATAATTAATAACTACTTATATATTAATCACAATCAAATTACAATTATATTTTATTATAAATAAATAAAATAGTCAACTATAGTAATTTATTTATTTCATCTATAGATAAACCAGTTGCTTTTGATATGTCTTCCACTTTCATATTCATAGATAATAAATTTCTTGCTACTGCTATGGAGCCTTCCTTTATTCCTTGTTCTATGCCTTCTTTTTTACCATCTTTTAGGCCTTTTTTTAATCCAGAGTTATATCCTTTTTCTCTTGATTCATTATATAAACTATTTTGTATCTTCCTTTTGTCTTCTTCTTCACTCATATAACTCATAAACTCTGGATCATTATTCACTATTGTTACTTTTGTTATATATTTATCTAC
>CAKPCA010000019.1 GCA_934141145.1 uncultured Bacilli bacterium | reverse complement strand
TATAGAGAATAAATATTATAATGAGGATGAGATAACAAGAGAAGAAAAATTATTATTGATGTTAAAAGAAGAAAAAATAGAGAAGTTAAAAGAGATCTCGAAAGGAGATAAAATAATGAAAGAGGTATACAAAAAGTTAGAAGAGTTATCAGAAGATAAGGACTTAGCATTATTATATGATGAAAAAGAAAGAGAAGAAGAAAAAAGAAAAGAAGAATTAGAATATGCGAAAGAACTTGGAATGAGCGAAGGAATAAAACAAGGATATACTTCTGGAATAAATAAAGGAATAGAGAATACTGCAAAAAATATGTTAAATAAGAATATGGATATAAGTATAATATCTGAAATAACTGGTTTATCAAAAGAAGAAATACAAAAATTGAATAACATGTAGGAAAAGGCAAAAAGTTACCTTTTCTTTTCTTTTTTTCTTGCTCTTTAATAATATAAAGTTATATAATTAAAATGTAATTTATTTATAGGAGGAAAAAATGAAAAAAAGTAAATTATTGGTAGTAACTTTTATGTGTATGTTAAGTTTATTTTTAGTAACTGGATGTACATCAAAAACTACAAAGGATGATGTAAAAAAAGATGATACTAAGGAAACATCGAAATTAAAGGCAAAATGTTCTGCACTTGAATGTATTAAAAAAATTGAACCAGAAAATACTGTAGAAGAAGTAAACAAAATTGTTGGTGTAGAGGGTAAGCTAACAAGTGAAGAATACAATATTTATGAATATGATTTAGGTAATGATGAAAAAATTACTTTAAAGTATTATTCTGGTACTAAAGCAACAATAATTGCAGACTATGATAGAGATTCTTTAGCAGATAAAAAAGTGGATTTATCTAATTTACAAGGACTAAAATCAAAAGTTAGTGCAGGTATTACATATGATGAATTTAAAAATGAAATAGGTGGAGCAGACGGAACTTTAATTGAAAAATCATCTACAAGTAATAAATACGTTTGGGTATCTAAAAAGTGTGGATATGTAACTGGTTCATTTAGAATTAGTGATAATAAATGTTCATTCTTCTCTGGTTATGGAGATTCTAAATAAAAAATCCTTTAAATAGGATTTTTTTAGTGAAATTTTTTCTTTATTAATGTATAATACTTGTTAGAAATGAGTGATTAAAATGAAATTATTATTACATATTTGTTGTGCACCTTGTTCTGTTATGTGCATTGAAAAATTAAGAGAACAAAATATAGATATAACTGGTTTTTGGTATAATCCCAATATTCATCCATATATTGAGTATAAAAATAGAAGGGATTGTTTAAAAGAATATAGTAAAATGATAGACCTAGATGTTATATATAAAGAAGAATATGGACTTAGAAATTTTACAAAAAATGTTATTAATAATTTAGATAATAGATGTACATATTGTTATTTATGCAGATTAGATGAGGTCGCAAAATATGCAAAAGAAAATGGATATGATGCATTTTGTACTACATTATTAATTAGTCCATATCAAAAACATGATAAAATAATTGAAGTCGCAGAAGCACTATCTAAAAAATATGATATCAAATTTTATTATTATGATTTTAGGCCATATTTTAGAGAAGGACAAAATAAAGCAAGAGAAATAAGTTTATATATGCAAAAATATTGTGGATGTATTTTTAGTGAAGAAGAAAGATATAGTAAGCAAATAGCTAAAGATAAGGAAAAAGAAACTATAAAAAATTAAGAGAATTAAGCTTAAAATTAAAAAAATAAAAGTAGATTTTAACATTGCATTAGATGAATTTTTAGAAGAAAATGTTATTGAACCATTTTCAAAAAGTAATAAGTAATAAATAAACTAATAATTAAAATATAATATTTAAGAAAACTTAAATATTTTTTTATTTAAAAATTGTATAAATTTTACTATTTTAACCATAACATACATAGAATTAGATAAGGAGGCTATTTATGTTCGGAAGATTTAGTGAAGAAGCACAAAAAGTTTTGGTATTAGCAAATAAAGAAATGTATGATTTAAAACATTCTAATGTTGGTACAGAACATTTATTACTTGCAATATTAAAACAAAATGAAGATATATCAAGTAAATTAAAAAAGTATAAAATAACATATAAAAGTTTTAAAGATGAATTGATAAAGGTAGTAGGAACTGGTAAAGAAAAATCTAAATGGATTATTTATACTTCAAGACTTAAAAAAATATTAGAAAATGCGGTTATAGAATCAAAAGAATCTAATGAAGAAGTAACAGTTAATTCTTTATTTCTATCTCTTTTAAATGAAGGAGAAGGTATTGCAATTAGAATACTTTTAGGTCTTAATGTAGATATAAATAAATTATATTTTGAAGTGAGTGATAAAAAAGAATTAAAGCATAAAAAATCAAAGAATTTAATAATAGATAGTATTTCTACTAATTTAACAAAAAGAGCTAAAAATAATGAACTTGATCCTGTAATAGGAAGAGAAAAAGAAATAGAAAGATTAATAGAGATTTTATCTAGAAGAACTAAAAATAATCCAATATTAATAGGTGATGCTGGAGTAGGTAAAACCGCAATAGTAGAAGAACTTGCAAGAAGAATAGTAGAAAAAAATGTGCCTATGAGTTTAAAAGATAAAAGAATATTATCTCTTGATATGGCAACTACAGTCGCAGGTACAAAATATAGAGGTGAGTTTGAAGAAAGACTTAAGAAAATAGTAAAAGAAGTAGAAGAAAATGATGATATTATTCTTTTTATAGATGAAATACATACATTAGTAGGTGCTGGAGGAGCAGAAGGTGCAATTGATGCTTCTAACATATTTAAGCCATCACTTGCAAGAGGTAAAATGAGGTTAATTGGTGCAACCACAATTGAAGAATATAAAAAGTTTATAGAAAAAGATAACGCACTTGATAGAAGATTTCAAAAAATTTTCATTGAGGAACCAGATAAAAGTAGTTTAAAAAATATATTAATGAATTTAAAAAGTATATATGAAGGATTTCATAATGTAAAAATATCTGAAGATGTTATAGACAAAATAATAGAATTATCAGATAGATATATTTATGATAGATATGAACCTGATAGATCAATAGATATATTAGACGAGGTTTCTACTAAAGTTTCGTTAAGAGAAGTAAAAGAAGAAAAAGATTTATTAAAACTTAATAAAGAATTAGAAAAATTAAAAAAAGAAAAAAATAAATGTATAATTAATCAAAATTATGATAGAGCTTATGTGTTACGTGAAAAAGAAGAATCTTTAATTGATAAACTTAATAAGTTACAATTCAAAATGGCAAAAAATAAAAGAATAAAAAAGGTAACTATTAATGATGTTATAAATGTCGTTAGTGATAAAACAAAAATTCCAATATTTGAACTTACAGATAATTATGAAACTCAAATAAAGAAAATAGAAAATACATTAAGAACTAATATAATTGGTCAAGATATAGCTATAAATAAACTTATTGATATAACTAAGAAGATAAAATTAGGGATTAAAGAAAAAAATAAAAGTTATTCAGTTCTTTTTTGTGGTGCGACAGGATCTGGTAAAACATATTTAGCTAAATTATTTGGAAAAGAATTAGTTGGTAAAACAAATGTTATAAAACTAGATATGAATGAGTATACAGATAGTGCTAGTATAAATAAATTAATTGGTTCACCAGCTGGGTATGTTGGTTATAACGATAATAAAAATGTATTAGAAGAGATAAGGAATAAACCATATTCTGTACTTATATTAGATGAAATAGAAAAATGTCATAAATCAGTATTGAATTTCTTCTTAAATATACTTGATGAAGGAAATTGTAAAGATTCTTTAGGTAGAACAATAAGATTTGATAATGTAGTTATAATTATGACAAGTAATGCTGTTACAAATAAAAAATTAGTTGGTTTTAATGAAAATGTTAGTAATGAGTCTTTAAAGGAATTCTTCCCCAAAGAATTTATAAACAGAATAGATGAAATAGTGATGTTTAATAAATTTAATTTAGATGATATAAATAAAATTATTATGAAAGAAGCAAATAAATGTTATAAAAAATATAACAGTGAAAATATTATTAGTTTAGATATGATAAATAGAATTATTAAAGAATCTAATTATGAAGAATATGGTGTTAGAAAATTATGCAAGTTAGTTAGAAAAGAAATAGAAAATCAAATAGTATGTAATATATTTTCATAATAAAAGATAAATGAAAAAAACATTTATCTTTTTTTGTATAAACAAAAAAATAGAAATTTAAGTAAATGTCAAAACCAAATTTCAAGCACCTTAAAAAACTAAAATGGTTCTTTTTTAATTTTATACAAGAACACTTGCTATATAAATGATAACATAAAAATTATGTTATTACTGGTTGTATTTTTTTATCATATATGTTATGATACGAGTATATAAATTAAGGGAGGTTTTATATTATGAGTACTTTAAAAGAGCAATATGACAAAATTTCATCTGAGAGAGAAAAAACAACTATTCAAATTGATGAAATGGAAAATAGTGATGTATTAAAAAGATATCTTGATTTATGCAAATTAAATAAAAAATTAGAAAATCAACAAAAGAAAATATATCAACAAATGAAATTTGAAGAATATTCATCTTGTAATCATATTTGGGTTGTAGCATTAAAGGATTATGATAGTTGTGAAGAACGTTCTCATATTTATCATGGTTGTATTAAATGCGGATTAGACGACAAGGTTTTACATTTAATGGATAATGGTTCTTCTTTTTGTGATCTTACATTAGAGCAAAAAACAATGTATAATTTTCTTGAAAATCATTTATATTTAAAAGGTATTTCTATTAATAAAAGTTGTGATTTGAATTTAGCAATAGCTATATATTCTAAGATAAAAGAGGCACATCCTGATATTGATGATGAAACAGCTAGAAAATATTTTGAAATTTCGCTTGATAATATAAGAAAAATTAAAGTAAATGATGAAAGAAAAAAGAGCAGAGCCAAAAGGTTATCGTTGAATCCTGATTTTAATAGATGGATGTAATATTTAAAGATGAATATTAAATTATATTTGTCTTTTTTTATTATAAGATAATTAAAAAGATTTTATACAAATGATTTGTATTGATTCAATACTAACATGGTCATAAATTTATAGTCTTTTTTTTTCATATATGGTAAAATATTAGTATATAAATTAAAGGAGGTATTATTTTATGAAACTATATAATACACTTACAAAAAAAATAGAAGATTTTATTCCAAATAAGGAAGGATATGTAAAAATGTATACATGTGGACCTACTGTATATCATTTTGCACATATAGGAAATCTTAGAACATATATATCAGAAGATATACTTGAAAAAGCGTTAAAATATGTTGGATATAAAGTAGATAGAGTTATGAATATAACAGATGTTGGACATATGGTTGGTGATGGTGACTCTGGAGAAGACAAGATGCTTGTTGCAAGTAAAAGGGAACATAAAAGTTCATATGAAGTAGCAAAATATTATACAGAGTGTTTTAAAAGTGATTGTGAAAAACTTAATGTAAGATGGCCAGATACAGTAAGCCCAGCAACAGATAACATAGATGAATATATAAAAATAATAACTAAACTATTAGATGATGGATATGCATATATAAGTGATGGTAATGTATACTTTGATACAACAAAATATGATAAATATTATGAATTATCAGGAAGAAATGCTGATGACTTAATGGTGGCAGTTAGAGAAGATATAAAAGAAGATACATCTAAAAAAAATCCATTTGATTTTGGTTTATGGTTTACAAATTCAAAATTTAATAATCAAGAAATGCAGTGGGATTCACCTTGGGGAAGAGGATACCCTGGTTGGCATATTGAATGTTCTGGTATATCAATAAAATACTTAGGAGAAAACTTAGATATACATTGTGGTGCAGAAGATGCGGTTTTTCCACATCATACAAATGAAATTGCGCAAAGTGAATGTTATTTAGGACATAAATGGTGTAATTATTGGGTTCATTTTGGTTTCTTAAATGATAAAAATGGAAAAATGAGTAAAAGTAAAGGTGAATTTTTAACAGTTTCAGTACTTGAAGAAAAAGGATATAATCCACTTGCATACAGATATTTATGTTTAAATTCTTATTATCATAATGCACTTACATTCAGTTATGAAATATTAGATGGAGCAGAAAGAGAATATCTAAAATTAAAAAATAAGGTTTTATCATTAAAAGAAGATGGTGAAATAGATACAGATAAATTTAATAGTTATGATAATAAATTTAAGGAAGCACTTAATAATAATTTAAATACTTCTATGTGTTTAACAATTCTTTATGATGTATTAAAAGATAATAGTATTAATGAAAGTACTAAAATATCTTTAGTTCAAAAATTTGATACAGTATTATCACTTGATTTATTAAAAGAAAATAATGTTGTAGTTGATAAAGAATTAGAAAGTAAAGTAAATGAATTAATTGAAAAAAGAAATAATTTAAAAAAAGAAAAAAGATATGAAGAAGCAGATAAAGTAAGAGATGAAATAAAAGCACTTGGTGCTGAAATAAAAGATACAAGAGAAGGGGTTGTTATTATATGGGAACAAATACAATGATAATACTTGTTTTAATACCTTTTTTACTTGTATTACTTGCGCAAATTATATTAAAAATAACATATAGAAAATATGAAAGTATAGAGACAGACACTGGGTTAACAGGAATGGAAGTTGCAAGTAAAATATTAAAAGAATATGATCTAGATAATATAGATGTAGTAGAAATTTCTGGTGAACTTACAGATAATTATAATAACTCAAGAAAAAGAGTAAGTTTATCAAGTAATATATATGACGGGAAAACAATTGCTTCTGCTGCTGTTGCGGCTCATGAATGTGGACATGCAATACAATATAAAGAAGGATATAAACCAATAAAAATAAGAAATATGTTAGTGCCTTTTGTAAATTTTGGAAGTAGTCTTGGATATTATGTAATAATTGCGAGTTTAGTATTTAGTTCATTTAAGCATTTATTTATAGTTGGTCTTATAATGGTATCTTTAGCTCTTATCTTTCAACTTGTAACACTACCAGTTGAGTTTGATGCATCAAGAAGAGCAAATAAAATACTTCTTGAAATGGGAATAGTTTCAGAAGGTGAACATGATGGCACAAAAGCAATGCTTAAGGCTGCTGCATTTACATATGTTGCTGGGCTTGTTTCTGCAATCGCATCAACAATATTCCAAGTATTAAGACTAGTTTATATTTTTGGAGGAAGAGATAGAGATTAATTATTCTATCTCTTTTTTTATGAAAAAGTTTCTATTTAGTAAACATTAAACAAAACTAATCTTTATTTTTCTATAATTTAACCATAAGTTAATTTAGGAAAGATAGAGTGGTTTGATGTTTATATCTACAAAATTAAAAAAATTGAGGAATGAAAGAGGGTATACTTTAGATTATGTTTCAAGTGTCACTGGAATAAATAAAAGTATGCTATCCAAGTATGAAAATGCTGCATCTGATCCATCATGTAAAACATTAGAAAAACTAGCAGACTTTTACAATATATCAATAGATGAATTGTTTTTAAGAGATGTTTTTGTAATATGCGAAGATGAAGATAAGTATATTAGAACATCAAAAGAATTTATAGATATTATAGAATATTTTAAAAATGAAAAAGATGAAGAATCTACTAATTTTATTTTAGAAGATCCAAAAAGAAGACTTAATTCTATAATTAAATATTATTTTAGAAATCATAAATGATGAAAAAATTATAAATTAGTTATAATTTTTTTAATTTTATGGTATACTTGTGTTAAAGTAGGTGACACGATATATGAAAAAACAAAATAAGGGTTTTACATTGATAGAAGTTTTATCAGTGATAGTAGTACTTGCAATAATACTTTCAATAGCAGTACCAAAAATTTTTGATGTAATAGAGAAAAGTAGAAGAAGAGCATTTTTTAGTAGTGCTACATCAATTGTAAATACGGCAAAGACAGAATATTCACAGAATTTATATCATAAAAATTTTGGATTTAAACTTTATGAATTTGATAAAATGTATCCATCAGGATATAAACAAAATAGTGAGACATTAAAACTAAAGGGAAATTTACCAAGCATAGGAGCAGTTAAACTAAAAGAAAATGGTAAGATAGCATTAGCAGTAGTTTCTCATGATGAAAGATATTGTGCAAAAAAAGGATATTCAGATGCAGAAGTAACAGTAGAAGATTATGTATTTGGAAAATGTAATATAGAGGCAGATGGAAATATAATAGGAGAAGAATTAAAAATAAATATAGTAGCAACTCCAACAGAATGGTCAAAAAGTAAGAATGTAACTATTACGCATAATGCAAGTAATAGAGCAAAACTTCAATATCAACTAGGTGCAACAACAGGTGAATGGATAGATTATGATGATACATTTTTATTAGAAGAAAATACTACAATTTATGCTAGGTTATATACTACTAATAATAGTATACAAACATCATTAACAGTAACTACAATTGATAGAGAAGGGCCAGAGATAAAATATTCAAAACAAGCTGTAACAACAAAAAGTGCTAAGGTGTATTATACTATAACAGATTCAAAATCTGGAGTAGATGAATCAAGTATAACATGTAAATATGGTGATAATTACAGTAAAGCAGGATCTGTTACTATCAATAATAATAGTGTTACTTGTACTATGTCAGGATTAAGTAATAATAAAGAATACAAATATATGATTAATGCTAAAGATAAAGTAGGTAATGAAAGCAAGTATGCGTCTAGTGTCACAACAGGTGATTTCTCAACTATAGCAATATCATCTACATCAACAGGTAAAGTATATAATGATTGGTCAACAAGTAAAAAAATTACAATAGGAGGTACCTTAACATCAGGAACTACACTGCAATATCAATTAGATACAACAACAGGTAATTGGATAAATTATACAAAACCATTTGAGATTACTAAAAACAATACTACAATTTATGCAAGGATTACTGATGGTACTAATACAAGTAAAACAGCTACTTATAAAGAAATTCACATAGACAGAACACCACCAGTTAAACCAACCATTAATTTATTTTATGGATCAGCTTATAAGCAAATAGGAACTTATTCAAATGGAACATGGACAAAATACGATGTATTAACAGATGTTAATTCATCAGATGTAGGTTCTGGAATAGCTTACTATCAATATTCTCATGATAAAACTACTTGGTCAAGTGATATATCTACATTAGGTTGGGTGTATGCTTATTCTTCTGCAAAAAATAAATTACAATATTGGATAACTTGGGGAGGATCATGGAATTTCTATATAAGGGCAGTTGATAATTTAGGAAATATAGGTACTTCATCAAATATTTTTACTATAATGCAGGATAAAACACCACCTACTACTCCAGTATTAACAAATTCTAGTGGTGGAAATTGGACAAATCAAGATGTATCTATAACAGCCTCTTCAACAGATAGCCAGTCAGGACTTGCATATTATCAGTATAGCTATGATACTGTTAGTTGGAATAATTTTGCATATGGTAATGTTGATATATGGCGTGCTGAAAGAGCACAACCAGTATATGTAAGGGCAGTTGATGCTGCAGGAAATATTTCACAAATTAGTCAAACCGGAATATACATTGATAAAACAGCACCAATAATGTGGATGAGAATAGATAAAAATCCTGATTCTAGTTCTTCGTCTCCGTCTGCTGCGCCAGTGTATATAACATCATGGGCACAAGATACGGCTTCTGGCGTTAAAGAATTTAAATATTGGCAATCAGGCGTGGGAGGTTGGAAAAATGATTGGAGACCTAATACGTTAACTTATGAAGATGGATGGTATGTGATAAGGGATTATTGGACAAAGGAAGGAGAATATACAATTTGGACGATAGCATGTGATGTTGCTGGAAATTGTACTAAAGATGATGATACTACTAGACCATCTGTATATATAAATATATCTTCTTCATCATCTAGTACTGGTTCTTCAGGTAGTACATCAAAACCTAGTAAAAAATGTTACTGGAAGGAACAAACAAATTTAAATGTTGCAACATGTGTGGCAAATGGAGGGAAATTATGTGCTAGCGGAAGTAGTTCAAGTTGTAAACCATCATCACAAAATACACCAGTATGTTATAAATACATATGTAATTAATGGAGGTAAAAATGAAAAAGAGAATAATTATAATAGTATTAGCAATAGTATTAATAATTGGTACATTAATAGTAGTTGCAAAAATAAATGGTAAAAATACTACAGAAAAAGAAGATAAAGTAATAATAAATAATGAAAAGGATGTAATAAAGGATCAAGAAATAGATGGACTAAAGTTGACTAATACATCATTAATATATGAAAATGGAATATCAAAATTAGAAACAACAGTAGAAAATAACACTGGAAGTGATTATAATCTTGTAGAATTTAGCATAATTGTAAAGGATGAAAATGATAAGGAGATAATTGTATTACCTGGATACGTAGGGGAAACAATAAAAAATGGTGAGATAAAAAAGATAAATAGTTCTACGGATATGGATTTGAGTAAGGCAAAAAAGATTGAATATAGTGTAAAAAAATAGTTAATTTTTATAGATGAAAAGGTTCCTAGTTTGGTTTCTATAATAAAAGCTAACTTTGTGTTAGCTTTTTAATATGTCATCGATTATTCCGTATTCTAGTGCCTCATCAGAATCTAAGAAATAATCTCTTTCTGTATCAGTTTCAATTGTCTTTAAGTCTTTTCCTGTATTTTCTGCTAATATTTTATTTAATTTATCTTTTAGTTTTAATATTCTTGTTGCGGCTATTTTTATTTCAGTTGCTTGACCTTGTGCACCTCCAAGTGGTTGATGAATCATTACTTCACTATTAGGTAGAGCATATCTTTTTCCTTTTTTTCCACTGGATAAAAGGAATGCTGCCATTGATGCGGCCATACCTATACATATTGTAGATACATCACTTTTTATATAGTTCATAGTATCATATATTGCCATACCACTTGTAATACTGCCTCCTGGCGAATTAATATATATACTTATGTCTTGATGATTTATTGAGTCTAAATATAGTAATTCTGATACTACTATATTTGCTGTATTATCATTAATTTCACCATTTAAAAGTATAATCCTATCTTTTAAAAGTCTTGAGTATAAGTCATATACTCTTTCACCATTACTACTTTTTTCAAGAACATTTGGTACAAAATTCATTTATGATCACCCATTAATATATTATCTAATATTATTTTAAATATTCACTTAAAATAGTGACAAAATATTTAACTTTGTGATAAAATTATAAAAGAGAATAAAGGGAGGATAAAAATGGAGGAGTTAAAAATAGTATATAGAGAGAAAGAATATTCTTATCCAGAAGAAACTACTCTTTTAGATATATCAAAAGATTTCAAAGATAATTATGAAGATAAAATTATAATTGGTGAAATGAATGGGAGATTACTAGAGTTAAATTCTAAAATTACTCCTAATGCTCATATTGAATTTTATGATTATATGTCTAGTTATGGCAATAGAGTGTATGAAAATGGTCTTATATTTATTTTATCAAAGGTCTTTATGGATGAGTTAAAGTCAGAAATAGAGGTTAAATATTCTATAGATAAGGGAGTATATATAAAGACTAGTAAAAGAATAACAGAAGAAATTCTTAAGAATATATCTAATGAAGTAAAAAATTTAATAAAGAAAGATGTACCAATTCAAAAGAGTTTAGTAAATAGAATAGATGCGATTAATTATTACAAAAGTGTTGGTAACATGGATAAAGTTAATATTTTAAAATATTCTATAAATACTAATGTAAATCTTTATAGACTTGAAAATATGTATGATTACTTTTTTTCACCACTTCCAATAAGTACTGGATGCTTAAAAGAGTTTAAATTAACATATATTGATTCACATAGTTTAGTATTAGGATATCCTAATATATATTCTAAAGTTAAATTACCAGTATACAAACATCATGAAAATTTATTTAATGAATTTAAAAATTATGATAATTGGTGTGAAAAACTAGGAGTACAAAATATAAGTGGATTAAATGAAAGGGTTTCAACTGGTAGCATAGATGATATTGTATTACTCAGTGAAAATATTCAAAATAATAATTTATTTACAATAGCTAAAAATATTAGTTCTAATAAGAATATTAAACTTATTTTGATTGCAGGACCATCGTCATCTGGTAAAACAACAACATCTAAAAAGTTAGAATTATTTTTAAAGGGATTTGGTTTAAATCCAAAATCATTATCTGTGGATGATTATTTTGTTGATAGAGAAAAAACTCCATTGTTAGAAGATGGTTCATATGATTTTGAATCATTAGATGCGATTGATACTAATTTATTTAATAAAGATTTAAAAGATTTACTTGAAGGTAAAGAAGTAATAACTCCTACATATAATTTTATTTTAGGTAAAAGAGAATATATAAATGAAGGTTTAAAACTTGAAGATAATGATATACTAATAATTGAAGGACTTCATGCTTTAAATGAAAGAATGACAAGATTAATAGATAGAAAGAAGAAATTTAAAATATATTTATGTCCACTTACAGTTCTTTCTTTAGATAATCATAATAGAGTTAAGACTACGGATAATAGACTTTTACGAAGACTTGTAAGGGATAATAGAACAAGAGGATATACAGCGGAAGATACTTTATTAACTTGGCAGAGAGTTAGAATTGGTGAAGAAAAATATGTATTCCCATTCCAAGATGAAGCAGATGTTGTATTTAATACATCATTAATATATGAACTTGGTGTATTAAAGACTTATGCAGAACCACTTCTTTTCTCTGTACCTGAAGACAGTCCTGTATATAAAGATGCAGTTAGACTTTTAAATTTATTTAAAAATATATTGCCAATAGCAAATGATAATATTCCAAAAGATTCAATAATAAGAGAATTTATTGGTGATGGATATTTTCATGTTTAGAAAGGAAGAAATATTATGGTAAGATTAGCAATAAATGGATTCGGTAGAATAGGTAGACTTGCTTTTAAAATAGCAAATGAAGATAGTAACTTTGAAATAGTAGCAATTAATGATTTGACTGACAATAAAACATTAGCACATTTATTAAAGTATGATACAGCACAAGGTAGATATAAAGATAAAGATATATCATACGATGATGATAATATTATTGTAGATGGAAAAAGAATTAGAGTATATAGTGAAAGTGATCCTGAAAAATTACCATGGAAAGAGTTAGATATTGATGTTGTTTTAGAATGTACTGGTTTTTTCACAAGTAAAGACAAGTCAGAAAAACATATTAAAGCAGGTGCTAAAAAAGTTATTATATCTGCACCAGCAGGAACAAATGTAAAAACAATAGTATATAATGTAAATCATGAAACATTAGAATTAAAAGATAATATTATTTCTGCGGCTAGTTGTACTACTAATTGTCTTGCTCCAATTGCTAAAGTTTTAAATGATGAATTTAAGATTAAACTTGGATTTATGAGTACAATTCATGCATATACTAATGATCAAAATACTTTAGATGCTCCTCATAAAAAAGGTGATTTAAGAAGAGCTAGAGCAGCAGCTGCAAATATAGTACCAAATAGTACAGGTGCAGCAAAAGCAATTGGACTTGTAATACCAGAACTTAATGGTAAATTAGATGGAACTGCGCAAAGAGTTCCAGTTATAACAGGATCAATAGTAGAACTTACTTGTATTCTTGAAAAAAATGTAACAGTAGAAGATGTAAATTCTGCTATGAGATTTAATAGTAATGAAACTTTAGGATATACAGAAGATGAAATAGTGTCTAGTGATGTTATAGGTATTTCATATGGTTCATTATTTGATGCTACTCAGACTAAAGTTGTATCACATGGTGATAATAAACTTGTTAAAGTAGCCGCATGGTATGATAATGAAATGAGTTATACATATCAAATGATTAGAACTGCTAAATATTTAGTTGATTTAATGGAAAATAATTAATGAAGTAGGTGTAATTTATGGATGGCATAAAATGGTTAACAAGAGGAAGATTAATTTTAATAGCTGGTACTATTCTTGTTGTGGTAATTGGAATTATTACATTCAATACAATAAAAAATAAAAATATAAAAAAATATAAAGAGTTTGAAGAAGAAATAAAAATAGAAGCTAAGAATTATTTTGAAATAAAAAATATGGATATAGATGATGGTGAAGAAATAAAAATTGATTTATCTAAACTAAAAAAACAAAAATTAATAAGCAATGAATTACAAAATAAGTGTAAAGGTTATGCTGTTGTAACAAGTGATAGAGATATTTATAGTGATGAATATGAAATTACATATAACGCTTATATAAAATGTGGTAATAAATATCAAACACCTAATTATAGTGAATATTAATATTTACAGGTAATAATTAGTATGTTAATATATATACTAATTTAGGAGTTGATTATTTATGAATATAGAAGAATTAAAGATGAAGTATTTTTTTTCAGGTTCAGATTCAAAACATTTTAAAAAAGATATGATGTCCCTAGATGTAATTGATTTAAAAAAAATGGCTGTTTATTTAAATGATCTTGCGGAAGAAAAAAGGAGAAAAATAAATGGCAATTTATCTGAAAATATGAAAAAATATTTGAAATATGTTGAGGCTTTTAAAGATATAGATTATACTTTGATATTTGATAAATTAGAGTCAATAAAATATGATAAACCATGCACAATTAAAAAAGACTTACCTATTTTCTCAAGTAAGGCTAGATTTATATATGAAATTATTGATACACTTAATGAGCAAGAACTTGAAGAATTAAGAACAATTTTATATGATAATTATGAGTATTGTATTCAAGATAAGAAGTTAAGTAGAGTATATAGAAATACAATATTAAGGCAATATAATGAGTAACTTTTGTTACTTTTTTTTATTTATTATGATATAATATTAAATGTATATGATAATTGGAGGATAATATGGAAGAGACTAAGTTTTTTACTAAGGGGAAAATAATAGCTATTTGTGCTATATTTGTTGTAATTGTAAGTATAGTTTTAGGTATAGTTTTACATAGGTCAAACTTAAAAAAAGAATATATTAAATTTGAGAATCAATTGAGGTATGCTGCGCCTAATTATATTTTAAAAGAAAAGATAGTACTTGATGAAAATGAATGGAGAGAGATAAATGTTAAAGAAATATTATCTCAAAAGTTAGTAATAAATAAAAGATCAAGTGATTGCAGTGGATATATTATTGCAGAATACAATTCAAGTACTAAAGATAATGATTATAATGTATATATAAAGTGCAAAAATATATATACTACTAAAGGTTATGGTACAAAATCGACTAATACTAAAGAAAACAATGATAAGACACAAACTGAAGTAGATACTGAAAAACCAGTAATTACATTGTTTGGAGATAAAGAGATTACATTAACTGTAGGTGATAAGTATACAGAACTTGGTGCAGTAGCAACTGATAATGTAGATGGTGATATAACAAAAAAAATAAAAATAACTGGTAAAGTAGATGTTAATACTGTTGGTACTTATGAAATAACATATACTGTGCAAGATAAAGCAAAAAATAAAACAAGTATTAAGAGAACTATAATTGTAAAAGAGAAGGAGATAGAACCAACTCCTGAACCAACTCCAACTCCGTCTCCAACACCTACACCGACTCCAACACCAACGCCAGCACCTACTATTGATACAACGAAACCAATAATTAAATTTTATCAAGAAATTAATGCTCAGGATCCAATTAAAGTTTGTATAGGTTCTAAGCCAGATATAAGAGTTGATGGAATTAATGGTTATTTTGCATATGATAATGTAGATGGAAATATAACAAATAGAGTTAAAATTACAGGAGATATAGAAAATGTGAGTAAGGCAGAAACTACATATTCTATATACTATGAGGTGTCTGATTCAGCAGGTAATATAGCAACTGCAGTAAGAAATTATGTTGGTAAAGATTGTTCTTCTACTATTGAAAAACCAATTACTAATATAGAAGTAACTAGTTTAAGTTTATCCCCAAATAATAAAGTAATGACAGTTGGATCAAAACTTAATTTAACACTTACTATTAATCCGGGTAATGCAACAGATAAAAATGTAACATATTCATCTTCCAATACTTCAGTTGTAACAGTAACTAAAAATGGTGAAGTAAACGCAATAAAGTCAGGAACAGCTAGAATTACTGTGGAATCATCTAATGGTAAAAAGGCTGTATCTTATATAACTGTAAGATAAAAGGTTCTAAGAACCTTTTTTTTTATGTATATCTATGTTATAATTTCTTGTAGAGGGTAGATAAAATGAAAAGATTAGAAGATATAAATTTAAATGATAAAACTGTTATTATTAGATGTGATTTAAATGTTCCAATGGAAAATGGTGTAATAACAGATGATAACAGAATTATTAAGAGTATTCCTACAATAAAATATTTATATGAAAATGCAAAGAGTGTAATTATTTTATCTCATCTTGGTAGAATAAAGAATAAAGAAGATGAAAAGAAAAATACATTAGAACCAGTATGCAATTATCTATCTAAAAAGTTAAATATAGATATAACTTTTTGCACATATTTAGAAGATGTAAAAAAAGTAGTATCAGAAAATAAAATAGTTATGCTAGAAAATACTAGATTTTTTGATTTAGATAATAATAAAGAAAGCAATAATGATTTATCTTTAGCAAAGTTTTTTGCATCCTTAGGTGATGTATTTGTTAATGATGCATTTGGTGTTTCGCATAGAAATGCTGCTAGCGTAGTAGGTATTTCTAATTATTTACCATCATATATGGGTTTTTTAGTTAGAGAAGAAATAGAAAAACTAGATATTATTAGAAATAATCCAATCAAACCATTTACTGTAATTTTAGGTGGTTCAAAAGTAAAAGATAAAATTGGGCTTATTACTAATTTAATTGATAAAGTTGATAATCTAGTAATAGTAGGAGGTATGGCTTTTACATTTTTAAAGGCAATGAATATTAATATTGGTAAATCTATATTAGATACAGAAAATATAGATTATGCTAAAGATATGTTAGAAAAGTATGGTAATAAAATTGTACTTCCTATAGATGTTTATACTAATACTGAATTTAGTAATAATGGGAATAAAGTTTTAAGAAATGTTAAAGATATAAAAGATAATGAAATTGGACTTGATATTGGTCCAGAAACTATTAAATTAATAGAAAATAGAATTAAAAATTCAAAAACAGTATTTGTAAATGGTCCTGCTGGAGCATTTGAGTTATCTAATTATGCATATGGTACAAAAGAAATATTTGAAATATTAAAAAATATGGATTCAATTGTTGTAATTGGAGGTGGGGATTCTGCTTCTGCTGCAATTAAATTTTGTTATAAGAATGCATTTACGCATATTTCAACAGGGGGAGGTGCTTCACTAGAATATATAGAAGGTAGAAAATTACCTGGTATTGAATGTCTTAGTGAGTAATATGAAAAAATATAAAATTAATATTGTTATTCTTATTATAATTTCATTTATAGTAATGTATTTTGCATTAAAGGATGATTTTAATACTACTATAAAATATTTAGCTACAGTAAATTTACTGTGGATAAGTATAGGAATATTAGCATTTGTACTATATTTAATTTTTCAGTCTTTAAGTTTGCATATATTTATGAAGGGTATAGATAAAAATTATAAATTTAAAGATACTATACTTCTTATACTTAGTGCCCAATTTTTTAATGCTATAACACCATTTTCATCTGGTGGGCAACCTTTTCAAATGTATTTAATGAAAAAACAGGGAATAAAACTAACAGATTCTGGTAATGTTTTACTTCAAAATTTTATCGCACAACAATTATCTATTATTATAATGGGAACTTTTTCTATTATTATAAATAAAGTATTTAATATTATTCCACAGGATAATATGCTTAGAAAAATAGTAGTAATTGGATATATTGTGAACATTGTAGTTTTGTTAATATTATTTATGTTAAGTTACGCCAAAAAGACAAATACAGAATTATTTAATAAGATATTAAATTTTATTTTTAAACTTAAATTTATTAAAAATAAGAATGATTTAAAAGAAAAGTTATTAAACAAAATTGATGAATTTTATGAAGGTTCTGCATATTTTAAAAAGAATATAAGCAAATTGTTTAGAGCTACACTATATAATATAATTGGATTAGTTTTTTATTATGTAATACCATTATTTGTTTTCTTTAGTATAGGTGAGGTTAGTTCTATTACAGTACTTGAATCTATTGTGTGCTCTGGTTATACATATTTAATTGGATCATTTGTACCAATTCCAGGTGGCACTGGTGGACTTGAATATGGATTTATACAATTTTTCCAAGGATTTACTGTAGGAGCAACCCTATCTGCATGCATGATTTTATGGAGATTTATAACATATTATTTTGGTATGATTATAGGCGCAGTATCATTATTATTTTATAAAAGGAGAGAAGAAAAATGAGAATAGGAATATTTACAGAAGCATATCCTCCAATAATTAATGGAGTATCAACTAGTATAATAAATCTTCAAAGAGCACTAGAAAAAAAAGGACATGAAGTGTTTATAGTTACTGTAAATAATGATAGGCTAAAGTATGATTATGAATATGAAGATAGAATATTAAGATTACCTAGTTTTCCAATTCATTCATATGATTATAGATTAACAAGTATTTATCCTATAAAAGCAGTAAATATTATAAAGAAAATGAATTTAGATGTAATACATACAAATGTAGAAGCAACTATAGGAATGTTCGCAAGATTTGTATCTAAGCAATTAGACATTCCTCTAGTACATACATATCATACTATGTGGAAAGATTATACGCATTATGTAACTAAAGGTAAAAAAATATTAGATGTACCTGCAAAAGAAGCTGTTAAATATTTATCAATATTATTTGGTGATAAAACTGCAACTGAACTTATAGTACCATCTAGAAAAATATATAATTTATTTAAAGATAAGTATAAGGTTGATAAAAATATACATATTGTACCTACTGGTTTAGATGTAGAAAACTTTTATAAAGAAAAATTTAAATATTCAGAATTAAAAAATTACAAAAAAACATTAGGAATTGAAAAGAAGGATATTGTTATAATTACAGTAAGTAGACTTGCTAAAGAAAAAAGTGTTGATTTTTTAATTAGAAATCATAAAGAAATAGTAAAAAAATATCCTAATGCAAAATTATTAATAGTAGGGGATGGTCCAAGTAAAGAAGAATTAATGGATTTAGTATTAGAACTTAATCTTGAAGATAATGTAGTTTTTGCAGGTAAAGTCCCACTTGATGAAGTAAAATATTATTATCAATTAGCTAATGTATTTACAACTGCTTCACGAACTGAAACTCAAGGTTTAACAGTAATAGAAGCAATGGCATCTAGTTTACCTATAGTCGCAGTTAATGACGATAGTTTTATTGATTCTGTAATAGATGACTTAAATGGTTATTTATTTGACACTGATGAAGAATATGTAAATGCAATGATGAAAATACTAGGAGATAGTGTACTTAGAGAAAGACTATCTAATCAATCTAGAGTATTATCAGATGGTAAGTCTTCTTCTTATTTTGCAGATAGAGTATTACATGTGTATGAAATAGCTATAAAGGATTATAATGATAAGCATAAAAACATTATAAATAAAATAAAAAGAACTATTGAAAGAAAGAAGAGTATAAAATGTCAAAAATAGTAGTCGCAAATATGAAGAATGCTTTAACAAAGAATGAAGTTATTAAATATAATAACATTTCTAAATTAGATAAAATAGACTTAATAGTTTGTCCATCTTATATTCATTTAGGTTTATTGGATAATGATAAATTTAAATTAGGAGTACAAAATATATATAATGAAGGTATTTGTACTGGAGAAGTATCAATAAATCAGTTAAAAGAATATAATGTCCAGTATTCAATTGTTGGACATATGGAAAGAAGAGTTTTATTTAATGAAACTGATAGTGAAATAAATAGCAAAATAAATTCTTGCCTAGAAAATGGTATAAAAGTAGTTTTGTGTATAGGAAATAAGAATGATAGTTTAGAAAGTATTTATAATTCTTTAGAAAATGAATTAAGCAAAGCATTAAATAATATTAGTTCATTAGATAATATAATAATTTCTTATGAACCATATTCTAATGTAGGATTAGATAATGAAGTAAATATTCAAGAAGTAAAACTAATAAAAGAATTTATTTGTAATTTGTTATCTAAAAAATATAATAAAATTCCAACTATAATTTATGGTGGCAATGTAAATAGTTCTAATGTAAAAGAAATAATTGATATTTATGATGGAATAATGGTAGGAAGAAGTACATTTAAGTATGATAATTTTGCCTTATTAATGGATAAGTTAACAAACTGATAATTTACGACATATTTCGACAAAAGAAGATAAATTTAACTCTAGTAATTTTGATAAATTTTGTTGTATAATGTAAAAGTACGAAAAAATAAGGAAGAGGGAAAATTTATAATGACAAAACAAAGACTACTAGTAGTAGATGACAATTTGAGTTTGATACATATGGTTAGGGAGTATACAAAAAGTAGTAATAGTATAGAGGTTTTATATGAAGCACAAGATGGTGAACAAGGTATTCGTAAATTAAGAGATCATATAAATGACATCGATTTAGTTTTATTAGATTTAATAATGCCTAATAAAGATGGATTATATTTTCTAGAAGAAGCTAAAAAGAATAATATAAATGTTCCAATAATTGTAGTAACATCATTTAATGCGGATGAAATGATTAGAAGAGTTTCTGCATATAATATAAAATATTTTTTACTAAAACCATTTGATTTAAAAGATTTAGAACAAAGAGTATTAGAAGCAACTGGTCAAATTAAGGTAGGAAGTAAAGAAACTTTAGGTGATAAAGATTTAAAAATATCTGTGACTAAATTATTACATGAACTTGGTGTACCTTCACATATTAAAGGTTATCAATATATTAGAGATGGAATTTTAATATTATATGATAATCCTGAAATAATTGGTGGAATAACTAAAGAATTATATCCAGAACTTGCAAATAAATATGATACTTCAGTATCAAGAGTAGAAAGAGCAATAAGACATGCAATAGAAGTTAGTTGGAATAGAGGTAATTTAGATCTTATGGAGGAAATATTTGGTCATAGTGTAGATTATGATAAAGCAAAACCAACTAATAGTGAATTTATAGTAACAATCGCAGATAAATTAAAGTTAGAATATACTACTTGTAAAATGTAAAATTAAGGTTAAAACTTAATTTTTTTTTTACTTTTTTGGTAAAGTTGTAATTTATATCTTTATTATATTATTTTTTTTTGTTATAATTATAAATGATAAAGTAGGTGTGATATGAATAAGAGTATAAAAAAATTTTTAGTATCTCTTGTAGTATTATTACTATTTACAGGATGTAGTATAGAAAACATAAGTAATGAAGATATATCAAAAAATATAGATATTATATTAAGTAAAAATATTAAGTATTCAAATACTAATGCAATTGGTTATCAATATTATTTACCAACAGGGATTAATGTTAGAAGAACAAATGATTTTAATCAAGAATTATATTCTAATGGAATAACTTACTATTTATATGCAGATGCAGTTAGTTATTACTATAAAGTAAATAAAGAGTATGAAACTAATAATAAGGCATATATATCAAAATCATTATCTTATAATGGTAAATCTGGATATGTTGAGGTAAATAAACAAGGTAATGAATATTTTGTTGAATATATGTTTAATTATGCAAAAATTGAAGCATTAGTAACAGAATCTGAGCTTAATGAGACTATAAGTAATATGAGTTACATTTTATCAAGTGTTAAGTACAATGATAAAATTATAGAAACTCTTATAGGTAACAAAAAATATGATTTAAGTGATAATGAAACTTATAATATATTTAAATCAAAGAAAAAGTCTGATGGTAACTTTCTTAAATATGAAAATGAATATGGGGATTATAAAGGTAGTATAGAAAGTTTAATAGAAAAAGATGAAATTAATCAAGATGAGAAATAATACTAGGAGGATAAAATATGGGATTTATTAACAAAATTAAAAATTTCTTTTATGATGAAGAAGAAGTAGAAGAAGAAGTACCAAAAGAAAAAGTACAACCAGAAAAAAGAAAGAAAATAGATAAAAAAGAGGAAGAAAAAGAAATAAGTGAAAGAGAATTATTTAAATCTGAAAGAACTTTTAATTTTCCTATGGATGTAGAAGATGAAGATTTTACTCCTGTAGCAAAACGTATAAAAGAGGAAGAAACTGTTAAAACTAATGTTACGGTAAAACCATATGAATATAAGCAAACTAAAAAGGAAGAAGTAAGAAAACCATATTCATATGTTAAACCAAAGGAAAAAGAAGTAAAAAGATTTAAGCCTACACCAGTTATATCTCCAGTATTTGGAATATTAGATGAAAATTATAAAGCAGATGAAAAATTAGTAAAAGATTCATTAGAAGAAACAAAAGAATTTAATATAAATAGAAAAGTTACTTTTGATGAGATACATAAAAAAGCTTTTGGAACACCTATAAAGCAAGAAGAAAAAGTTAATGAAGAAGAAAATGATGATAATTCTTTAGAAACTAAAGGTATTTTTTATAATTTAAAGGAAGATTCTCATGATGAAGAAGATAATGAAGATATTAAGATAACTTATAATGATGTAGACTATGATGAAGAAGATGTTAGTAACGATGAAGAAATAGTGGTTCCAAAGATATCTAGAATAAAGAAAAGTGTAGAAAATGAAGAGTCAACAGATGAAGATATTTTATCTGAAACAAAGGAACAAGATTTGTTTAATTTAATTGATAATATGTATAATTCTGACGATGAAGAAGAGGAGGATGAATAGTATGTTAGAATTTTTAAATAGTTTCTTACCAATAGTAATATATGCACTGTTAATAGCATTAATTATATTGTTAATTATAATATCTGCTAAAGCTATTAAAACTATGAATAAGGTAGATAGTATTGTAGATGATGTAGATGATAAAGTTCAATCATTGAATGATTTTTTCTATGTTGTTGATTCAGCTACTGATAAGATAGCTTTAATGAGTGATAGAGTAATTGATATTGTAACAGGTGTTATACACAAAATTACTAGTGTAAGAAAAAGAAAATCAAGAAAGAGGGAAGAAGAAAATGAAGAATAATGAAAATAAGAAAAAAGCAAGTGGAGTAGGAAAGTTTATTTTAGGTGCTGGTATAGGCGCAGGTTTAGCTCTTTTATTCGCTCCTAAAAAAGGTTCAGAATTAAGAGAAGATTTAAAAAATAAAATAACTGACTTAATTAATAAGGCAAAAGAAATAGATGTAGATGAAGTAAGAGAAAATATTGAAAATAAAATAACAGAAATAAAAGAAGAAATAGCAGATTTAGATAAAGAAAAAGTAAAATCTATCGCAGAAAAAAAGGCTAAACAACTAAAAGAAAAAACAGGTGAATTAGTAGAATATGCTAAAGAAAAAGGTACTCCAGTACTTGAAAAAGCTGCTAAAGAAGTAAAAAAACAAGCCGCAAATGTATGTAGAGAAGTACTTGCTAAGCTTGAAGATGAAGAGTAAAAAATTATAAATAAAAAAATTCATGATTTATTGAAATAAGGTGATAATATGAAAAGAGAAAAAGAATGGATTTAAAATAAAATAAGGAAGAAAATTACTTCCTTATTTTATTTTGCAAAAAGTCTTAATATTAATTTACTATAAAAAAATTAAATCTTACAAAAAATAAAAAATTCTATACATGTAAAAATGATAGAACATTTAAAGAAGTATTTTTAGAAGAAGAAAATAGTGATT
>CAKPCA010000018.1 GCA_934141145.1 uncultured Bacilli bacterium | reverse complement strand
TTGGTATCTAAATATAATATTTAATATCTAGTATGGTATCTAGATAAATCCAAAATAGTTAAAAATCCCTTATAAACAAAGTATCCCGCCATTTCTGACGGGATTTCAGGGGGTTTTGGTTACACTTTCACACATATCCGTAAAAGTGTGTGTTACGTAACATATTGTTACGCTATATTAATAATAAAATATTTTAATTTAAAAGTCAATATCTTTAATCCATATTTATACTTTCTTTTAACATATTTTTTAAAACATCATATTTATCAATACTATCTAATACTTTTTCAGAATCAGCTTTAGCTTTTATCAAAAGTTCATAATCTTTTTGAATATTTGCTAGTTTAAAACTCATATCACCACTTTGTTTTATACCAAATAAATCACCTGATCCTCTTAGTTTTAAATCTTCTTCAGCAAGTGTAAATCCATCACTTACATTTTCCATTATATTAAGTCTTTCAGTCTCTCTATTAGTCATTAAAACGCAGTATGATTGTTCACTATTTCTTCCTACTCTACCTCTTAATTGATGAAGTGTTGCAAGTCCAAATTTATATGCATCAAATATAACTATCATAGTCGCATTTTTAACATCTACTCCAACTTCTATTACTGTAGTACTTATTAATATATCTATTTTTTTATTTACAAAGTCATCCATAACTTTATTTTTTTCTTTAGGTGAAAGTTTACCATGCATGACACCTATATTATAGTTTTTAAATGCCAATTTAAACTTCTTTTCTAGTTTCTTAGTATCTTCCATTTCTTCTTCTGAATCTTCTATTAATGGAGATACTATATATATTTGATGACCTAAATCTAATTCTTGTTTTATTTTTACAAGTACTTTTTTTATATCACTATTATCAAATACTTTAGTTATTATCTTTTTTCTTCCACTAGGCATTGTATTTATTATAGATATATCCATATCTCCATATATAGTAAGAGCATATGTTCTTGGTATTGGAGTTGCGCTCATATAAAGTACATCAGGCATATTACCTTTATTTCTTAAGTTATTTCTCTGATTAACTCCAAATCTATGTTGTTCATCTGTTATTACTAGTCCTAAATTATTATATTTTATATCATCTTCTATTATGGCATGCGTTCCTATTACCATATTTATCTTACCTGATTTTAATCTATCATATATTTTATTTTTTTCACTTTTTTTAGTATTTCCTGTTAGAAGCGCAATTTCTATATTATATCCTTCTAATAGATTTTTAAAATTTTCATAATGTTGATTAGCTAGTACTTCAGTTGGAACCATAAGTGCACTTTGATATCCACTTAAATATAACGCATACATACTTATTAACGCTACTATTGTTTTACCTGAACCAACATCACCTTCTAATAATCTATTCATTCTTTTATTACTTTTTAAATCTTTAAATATATCATTTAATGCCTCTTTTTGATGAGTAGTTAATTCAAATGGTAATCCATTTATAAATTCATTAATTTTAACTATATCAATATCTTTTTCATAACCAATATTTAAATTATTATTTTTTCTTTTTAGTGCATTTATTTTCATCATAAATATAAATAGTTCTTCATATTTACATCTATTTATTGCATCTTTTAATCCTTTTTTTGGATTATGAATTATTCTAAGTGCTTCTTTTTTATCTATAAAATTATACTTATTTATTATTTCTTCTGGTATATAATCTATAATATTACATTCATTTAATGCTTCATTTATATATTTATTTAATGACTTATTATTTATACCTTTTACTAAGTGATAAATAGGTTCTATTAATGTTCTATCTCCTAAATCAAATAACTTTATATCTGCTGCATTTATTGTATTACTTTTAGTATCATATTTACCTATTACAGTTATATATTTTCCAATTAATAAATTAGGTTTTAAAAATGCTCTATTAAATATTACAACATTTACTAAATTATTACTTGTATTAAACTTAAATGATAATCTATTCATATTTTTAAAGTAACTAATAGTTGGAATAGTTTCTATAATTCCAGATACTACTACTTTCTCTTCATATAAGGAAGTTTGTTTTAATACTTCAAACCTATATGGATAGTATGTTACTAAGTCCACTACATTATATATATTTAATTTATTTAATAGCTTACTTGTTTTATCTCCAACACCTTTTATATTACATAATTCGAACATAGTTTCACTCTTTTCTAATTTTCTAAAATTATTATAACATATTTTTAAAAAGTACTTGACAAAAGTAGTCAAAATAAGTAATATAAATGGCACCAATTCCCAAATGGCGAATTGGCTGCTAGTATCACACTAGCCAACCCCTTTTTATTCTTTTTTATGAAACTGCCCTTCAGGGGGGACAGTTTCTTTTTTTGTGTAAAATAAAAGATTTCATTATCTGAAATCTCTTTTTAATATTTTATCTTGTTTTAAATATAAAGTAAAATCTTTAAGTGTTTCATAACTAAATAATTCGTTTTTAAATTCTTCTCTAAATTCTTTTGACATATGATACTCATCAAATATACTATCTATTAGTACATCAAATTCATCATTATCTTTATATTCTTCTATTTCTTTATAATGCATTCCAAATACTATTTCAAGCATTAAATCAAAGAAATCTCCATACATTTCTTTACTACAACATTCTTTATCTACAGGTGATATTTTAATAGATTTACCATCCGCATCTATAAGTGCGGATTTTTGTAATTTAGGTACTAATATATTATTTGGTGTTAAATCAACATAATACATATTATTTTTAGCAAATTCATCTAATTCATCTAATACATCATTAATTCTATTAAATTTATAGTTATTATATGGTAAAAATCCTATAAAATTAAAGTTAGGTGCATATTTATGATAATATAGTGCACATCCTCTAAAATCACCATTTATAAATACTGGTCCATATGTTAATTTTGATTTTTTTATACATCTTTTTTTATCTGCTATTTCAAGTATTCTATCTTCATTATAAATCTCTGGATTTTCTTCAAGTAATTCTTTTTTATATATTTTAATTAACATATCACTATTGTAGATATATACATCTGCTTCTGTACCACTACCTATTTTCTTTAGTCCTAATTCTTCATTATCATCATCTGTATATAAATAAACTTTATTACCTACTATAATACAGTTAGATTCTTTTCTTAACATATTTACTTTTCCCCTCTGAAACTATCAAGAAATATACACTAAACTTTTATTTTTGTCAAGAAAAAAGGACTATTTACTTAGTCCTTTGTAATAATTAAATCTTTCTATAGCATCTTTTTTATTTTCTTCTAATAACTTTTCTGCAAGTTTAGGACTCGCATTTTTAATCATTGCGTACCTATTTTCTCCACTTAAGAATAAATCATATAAATCAAAATCTGGATCTTTATAATCTAAAGTAAATTCATTTTTTTCACCATTATATCTAAATATTGGGAAATAACCTGAATGTACTGCTAATTTTTCTTCTTCTATAGAGTTATTCATACCTGCTTTTATTCCATGACTTATACATGGTGAATATGCGATTATAAGTGATGGTCCGTTATGTTCTTTAGCTTCTTTTAGTGCTTTAATTGTTTGATTCATATTAGCACCTAAACTAACTTGCGCTACATATACATTTTTATAATTCATCATCATTTTTGCTAAATCTTTTTTAGGAGTCTTTTTACCAGATGATGCAAATTTTGCGACTGCGCCCTCTTTAGTAGATTTACTTGCTTGACCTCCTGTATTTGAATATACTTCTGTATCAAGTACTAATATATTTACATTTTCAGAAGAAGCCATTACATGATCAAGTCCACCAAATCCAATATCGTAACTCCATCCATCCCCACCAATTATCCATACACTTTTAGTAGGAATATATTCTTTTATTTCTTCAAGTTCTGGTACTTCATCATAATTAATATTTTCATATACAGTCTTAGTTATTTCATAATTATCCATGTTTTTAAGCCACTTATTAAACATTTCAATATTTTTAATACCAAGTGTACCTTTTAGTCTTTCTTTCATTATATTCTTTATTTTTTCTTTCATTATATTAATAGTTATACTCATACCTAAACCATATTCTGCATTATCTTCAAATAAAGAATTAGACCAAGATAAATTATATGGACTAGATGGCATACTACCACCATAAATAGATGAACATCCAGTAGCGTTTGCAATTACTATACCATCTTTATGAACTTGTGTTAATAATTTAATATATGGAGTTTCACCACATCCAGCACATGCTCCAGAAAATCTAAATAATGGTTCTGTAAATGCTAAACCTTTTATAGTCGCATTTGAATATATATTTTTATTAGTTACATTTTCTATTTTATTATTAATTCTTTTTACTTCATTTGCTTTTTTCATTATAAGTGCTTTTGCGCCTAGTTTACCAGGACATGTACTTGCACATACACCACAACCTGTACAATCATCATAACTTATTTCTAAAGCATATTTGTATTCATTATTGCCAAGACATGGTATTACTACTAAATTATCATTCTTTTTTATTTCTTCTTCTGTAACTAATTTAGGAACTATTACACCATGAGGACATACTATAGAACACTGATTACATTCAATACAATTCTCTTTAATCCAACAAGGTAATTTTTCTGCTATATTTCTCTTTTCAAGTCTAGAAGTATTTACTTCATATGAACCATCTTCATGACTTACAAAATCACTTACTTTTAAACTAGATCCTTTTAAATGACTAATACTATCTAATACACCATCTACTTTTATCTTATTATTATCTAAACTTTTCCATACAGGTTTAATTTTTACCTCTTTTATTATATCTACTACTTTAGTAAATGCATTAATATTATTATTTACAATCTCTTCACCTTTTTTAGAAAAATGCATTATAATAGTTTCTTTCATTTTATCTACAGATAATTTATAAGGAAGTACTTTAGTAATATATATAATTGCAGATTCTACTATTGTACTTATTTTATTTGGTATATTATTTTCTTGTGCTAAAGAATATGCATCTAATATATAGAATTTAATATTTTTATTTGCAAGTATACTCTTTACATTATTAGGTAAAAATTCTTCTAATTCATCATCTTTTTTATCAGTTACTAATATAAATATACCATTTTTTCTAATACCTTTAAGTACATCGTATTTATTTAAATATACATCCTTAGTACATACTACAATATGTGGTTCTTTAATATAATAAGTTAATCTAATAGGTTCTTTACCTATTCTTAAATGACTCTTAGTTATACCACCACTTTTTTTAGAATCATATTCAAAATACCCTTGTACAAATCCTTCTGTATTATCTCCGACTAATTTTATTAAATCTTTAGATGCTGAAACCATACCATCAGATCCATATCCATATATAAGCATATCTATTGTTTTTTTAGAAGTTTTTACTTTTATTTCTTTTAAACTTTTATTATTTATATCATCTGTTATACCTATTACAAAAGAATTAATTACTTCTTTTTTGTTTAAATTTTCATATACAGCATATAAATCATTAATAGTAGTATCTTTACTAGATATACCATATCTTCCACCTACTATTAATGGTCTTTTTTTAACATCATTATATATATTTACTACATCTTGATATAATGGTTCACCTACTGCTCCTGCTTCTTTTGCTCTATCTAATACTGCTATTTTTCTAACAGTTTTAGGTATAACATCTAAGAAATATTTTTTAGAAAATGGTCTAAATAAATGTACTATAACTACGCCGACTTTTTCGCCATTTTTATTTAGTGTATCAACTAGTTCTTTTAAAGGTTCACAAACAGAACCCATTGCGACTACTACTCTTTCTGCTTCTTTATCTCCATAATAATTAAATGGTTTATAATCTAGATCAAATTTATCATTTATCTTTTGCATATAGTCATTTACTACATCTGGCATTTCATTATAGTATTTTTCTCTTACTTCTAGATTTTGAAAATATACATCATCATTTTGAGTAGTACCTCTTATTACTTTTTTAGCAAGCATACTATTTTTTCTAAATTTAGTTATTTCATCAAATGGTACAAATTCTCTTATATCTTCTTCATCTAATACTTTTATCTTATTTAATTCATGACTTGTTCTAAATCCATCAAAGAAATTAACAAAAGGTAGTCTTCCTTTTATACTTGATAGATATGATACTAAAGTCATATACATTACATCTTGTACACTAGATGATGATAAAAAGCAAAATCCTGTACTTCTAGATGCATATATATCTGAATGATCACCAAATATACTAAGTGCATGTGTCGCAACTGTTCTAGATGCTACATTTATAACACCTGGAAGCATTTCTCCTGCCATCTTATACATACTTGGAATCATTAATAATAATCCTTGACTTGCTGTATATGTTGAAGATAATGTTCCTGTTTGAAGAGAACCATGCATAAGCGCTATAGCTCCTGCCTCACTTTGCATTTCTACAAGTTTTACTGGATTACCAAAAAGATTTTTTCTTCCATTATTACTCCATTCATCAATATATTCACTCATTGGAGATGCTGGTGTTATTGGATATATTCCTCCAACTTCAGTAAACATATAAGAAATATGTGCACAAGCTTCATTACCATCCATTACTTTATATTTGTTCATATTATCATCCTCATCTTTCTTTTACGTACTTACGAAGTTCTTTTGTTATTTTTATGTAACCTAATCTATTTAAATGTAATCCATCCACAGTATATATTCTTATTAGATTACCATTTCTATCAGTTAATTTATCATACATATTTATATATGTACACTTACTATCATTACAAATATTCTTTATTTTACTATTTAAGTCTTTAATAGAAGTATTTGTTCTAGTCTCTACTATTTCCTTATTAACGCTATCATTAATAGGATAAATAGACTCTAAATATATTTTACAATCTGGATATTTTTTATGAATATTATTAATTATCTTATCTATATTATCCTTTATACCATCATTAGTCATATTACTATATACTAAATCATTAGTACCAATAAGTAAAAATACTTTAGTTGGATTATATTTATACACTCTACTATCTAAATCATTTAAAATATCAGTAGTTTGATTACCACCAATACCACTATTAACTACATTATATCTTTTATAATATTTGCTTAAATCGTATCTACTAGTAATAGAATCACCTAAGAAGACAATACGTTCTTTATCATAATCTTCTCTTTTTACATTTAATTTTATGCAAATAAATACTAATACAATAAAAAATGTGATAGCAATAATATATATAAATAATTTTTTATTCATAAACATTCCTTCAATCATCTATACTTACTATATAATTATAACAAAAAAAAATAAGATTTAGAATATTAAATCCTATTTTTGTAATTTCTTTAACTCTTTTGTTATTATTTCATAACTTTCATTAGATGTATATTTTCTTATTTTTCTTTTTACTATCTTTAATTCTAATAATATTTTTTGTATTATTTATTTCTATAAATGCTATACTTAACTTATTTATATTTTTAGATAATTTATTACTTTTATAATCTAAAAGCATAATATTTTTTTTACATAATCAACCAATTCTCTTTCATCAGTAGTCTTAATTATTTTTATTATTTAACTCTACAAATATCATTTTTTAACTTGCCAACAGATTATATCATATCATTATATTGGTATTAGTTCAATAATAACATTATTTTACATATTTAATAAAAAATTGGACATTAAATTTTTTTTATTAATTTTTTATCATTATTTTTAATTTCACTTTCAATATATTCAATTGTTCTTTTAAAACCATCATGTATAGAATATTTTGGTCTCCAATTTAATTCATCTTTTATTTTATCTGTAGATAATATTCCAAGAGTAAATGAAGCACATCCATTATTAATATTATTTTTTATATCAAACTTTAACTTTAGATTTCTTTCTGGATATATATTTATTAATGTATCAGCTAATTCTTTGATTGACGTTTTAGATTTTTCATCTGCAACATTATATACAATATCATTAGAATTTAATAATACTTTAAACATCGCACTTACAGCATCGCTTACATAAGTATATGTTCTTATTGATTCTCCTGTACTTTTTAATACAATATCTTCATTATTAACAACATTTTTTAAAAAATCCGCTTGAACCCTACCATCATATATGCTCATTCCAGGACCATAAGTATGAGCTAGTCTTACAATTTTTGTATTTAATCCATATTCTTCTCTAAATGATACACACATATTTTCAGCAGCTTTTTTTCCTTCAGCATAACCATTTCTAGGTATCAAAGGATCCACTTGACCATATTTACCATTTTCATAAAAATACTCTTGATTGTCTTCTGGTTGACCATAAATTTCTCTTGAAGAAACAAATAAAAAACCTTTAGACTTACATTTATTTGCATAAATAAGTGAATTAGCTGTACCCAATGTATTAGCAAAATTTGTTTCAACTGGATGTTCACGCATTATTAAAGGGCTTGCTGGACTGGCAGCATGAATTACATAATCAACTTTTTCATTACATTTTATAGGATCAATAATATCTTGTTCAATGACATGAACATTTTCATTTTTTAAAACATATTCCGAAAACTTATTTATATCTCTAGAAATTAAATACATATTTGTATTGGCACCAAACTCTTTATTTAAAATTAATAATGTATTAACAATTGTGCTTCCTATCATTCCAGTTGCACCAGTTATCATTATTTTTGAATTAAATAACTTTTTTAATCCATCATTTTCACTTATTATTTGAATAGCATCTTCTCTTAATATATCATTCATTTTTTATCACCTTTTCTAAAATTTACATTTTTTTCTGATTTTCTAACAACTCAAAAATCTGTTTTTGATCTTCAGCTGATAATCTTGATAATAAATCAATATAATCTTCTGGGGTAGTAACTTTTATATTTCCTCTGTTACCCTCAACAATAGAAACATTAAATCCACAACTCTTCATTAAAGTACATGAATCAATAATATCTGTATAATTTGGATTATTTTTTCTAACTAACTCATGTGCTTCTAAAATTTTATCAAGATAAAAACTTTGTGGAGCTTGTGCAGTATATACAAATCTTCTTTTAGGTAGCTCATCAATATCTTTTGAATTATAACTAATAACAGGAGTCTCATAACATGCCGTACATGTAATTGCTGAGCCATTTTGTATAACACTTTCAATATTTTTATTTATTACATCATCAGTAATAATAGGTCTAACACCATCATGTATTAAAACTATTGAATCACCTGAATTTTCTCTTTTGGCAGCACAAAGTGCATTGTATATTGAATCTTGTCCTGTTTTACCACCGGGAACAACACCATTATGTGGTATTTTTGTTATTTGATATTTATGTATCAATTCATTAAGTAAAGGTATTAAATCCTTTTTACAAGCAACATAAATCAAATCAATATTACTATTATATTGAAATTTTTCTAATGTATGAATTATTATAGGTTTACCATACACTTTTAAAAATTGTTTTGGGATATTACTTCCCATTCTTTGACCGATTCCACCCGCAAAAATAATTGCTATATTCATATAATAACCTCCAAAATTTCTTTAGAATATTATATCATAAAAAGAAAAAAAGATAAAATTAAAAGTCTTATTTTTAAATTTATCTTTTTGTATTAACTAAGAATAATTCAAATAATTGTCTATGTTTTTTAGCAACTACTTCTAGTATTACTCCACAAGTAAACATTATAAGAGAAACCATTAACATGAATCCTGAGAATATTAATGTTGGGAATCTTTCTACTAAACCAGTTTTAAAATAATCATGGAATACAGGAATACCAAATATTATGGATATTATAAGAAATAATAAGCTTATAAGACCAAAGAAAATCATTGGTTTATATTCTTTGAATAATCTTGCAATTGTTTTTAAAACCTTAAATCCATCACTATATGTATTAAGTTTTGATACTGATCCTGCTGGTCTATCTCTATACTCAACTGGTAATTCTTCTACATACATATTTTTATCAAGTGCATGAATAGTCATTTCATTTTCTATTTCAAAACCTTTTGATAATACTGGGAATGTTTTTACAAACTCATAGCTAAATGCTCTATATCCAGTCATTATATCATTTATATGACCTTTAAACAATGAATTAATAAGCCATCTAACAAGTCTATTTCCTACATTATGAAATGGTCTTTTATTTTCTGTAAAATATGTTGAAGATAATCTATCACCTACTACCATATCAGCACCTTTATTTAAAACAAGATCACACATTTCTCTAGCATTTTCTTTAGGATATGTATCATCGCCATCAATCATAAGATAACAATCAGCATCTATATCTTTAAACATACTTCTAATTACATTACCTTTTCCTTGACGATATTCATACTTTACTATTGCCCCTGCTTTTCTTGCAATCTCATCAGTACCATCAGTACTATTATTATCATAAACATAAATATCTGCTTCTGGTAATACTTCTTTATAATCTTTTATTACTTTTTCTATTGTTTTTGATTCATTATAACATGGAATAAGTACAGCTATTTTTTTACTATCTTTTTTCATTTTTCTACTCCTTAAACATAATCTTTAACAATTATAGCATATTTCTATCAAATATCAATCATTACTTTTAAAATTCATATATGGAATAAGCATAAGTAATGGTAAACAAGTAAAAGCTCCATAAACATATCTAAATTCTGCATATACTGGCGATGCAGCCATCATAGTAAGCCATATACCAAATACTGGAACATATATGTATAATGCTTTTTTGCCTAATTTTTTTGTTGCTAATATTGCAAAAATTAAAATTAACCAAAAACATAAACCAATACTCCATTCAATATTTAATATTGGTACTCCTCTTTTTTCTATATCAAATAAGAAATATTGAACTTGATTACCAAGTTTAGGATCATTTTTTAATCCATAATCATTTTCAATGATACCATAACATACACTTCCATATGATACTCCAGGATACCAATATCCAAGTGTACTAATAGAATAAGCTTCAAGTGCTATTGATGGATATTTTTTTATTAACCCTAACCATAATTTTAAATATTCAACTTTATTTGCATCAAACACATTTGAATTATAATATGAATTAAATTTTATACCATCAGAAATAATTGGATCATATGCCTTTTTCATTTCTTTTAACGGCATAAGTTTATTTAAAGTTTCTTTTTCTTTTTTAGTAAAATTTACATTTTTATATGCCATTCTACCAATTTGTTGCAAAGGCATTCCTATATACTCTGAGGAAGACGATTTAGTAATATTTAAAGTTTCAAAAACCGGTCCTTTTACAATATAGTAAACACCAAATACTATTACAAATGCAGGTATAAATATTTTATAATATTTTCTAAAGAAAATAAATGTTGCAATTGCTAGTAAAAAATACATATAAATTGCATTATTTCTAAAGAATACACAAAATATAGATACAAAAATAAAACTTATTAATTGTTTAAAATTCAATTTGTTATTTTTTTGCTTTTCTATTATTTTTACAAGTTCCATAGTAAGAAGTAATAGTAATCCAGAAAAGATAACATCTTTCCACATTACAATACTATAATAACCATGCATTGGTAAAATAGCATAATATACAAGAATTACAAATAATATCTTATCATTTACTTTTCTATTATGTAAAAATACAATTAATGAAGAAAATATTGAAGCCATAACAATCATTTGTGTTAATGTTACAGCTGCTACACCAATTGTAATATTATTAGTAATTCCAAATACTATTTTATATGGAATAGAAATAAATAACATATGTATTATTGGATGATGATCAGATGCATTAGCAAAATTATTTATAACGGTTGTTAATTCTGATATTGAATCTGGAGATAAAGCCCCAGGATAAAAACTTAAAAAATAAGGCATCCAACATAATATAATTATTAAAAAACATATAATAAACATAAATTTCTTACTTTTAAATATACTTTTTTCATTTTTTATCGAATATGAATATAATTTAGGCATTACATTTGTAAACACAATATATAACAAATTAAATATTCCAACTATATATATAAAGTTTTTAAATGTTAAAAATGTTCTGAAAATGCTAATGTCTGCGTTATATTTTAATTCGTTAACTATTGACCCAAATATTATTATAAAAGAAAATAATATAGATAAAAATATATTTTCCTTTTTCATAATTTTATTATTAATATCTGTTTTACAAAAAAATAGTACTAATACAAAAAATATAAACCATGACACAACGTCATAAGCTTTTAATACTCCTAACAAGCATATTGAACCATATGTTATTATTGCCATTAGTATATTAAGTATTTTAGTACTTTTTAAAATTTGTTTTAATCTTTCCATATTATCACCACTATAAAAATTATATAATAAATTCTTATTATTAACAAGAAATATTTATTTGTATTTCAAGAATATATATTATATTTATTTACTCAATTAAATTATATTTGTTACCTACATAATAATGGTTTTATTCTTCATTATTCTCTTAAATCATATTTTAATGTATTTATTGTATGTTTATTTTTATTTCTTTTAGTATATATAAAGAAAGTTTTCTCATTTAAAGGCTAGAATTATGCTTATTAAAAGCATTTGTAATCCTTTTTTGGCATAATAAAAGAAGACTATTTCTAGTCTCCTTATTGGTTCTACTAAAACGTGTAGTCCTTTAGAAAAACTCACCACTAAAAATTCTAGAGCCAATAAATTTTTATCATATTCTATTTTCTTATTTAAGTATGGCTTTAAAATTATTATCGTTTTTTTATTTTTTAATTACCATCAATAATACACCAAATATAATCATAGAAGATCCAATTAGTTTGTATATTGTGATATTCTCTTTAAAGAAAATAAAGGAGGTTATCATGATCAAAATATACACCAATCCAACTGTTAATGGAGAAATAAATGACAAATCAAACTTGCTTAATAATACAGTATAAAATAGAAAACTAAGTCCGTACATCACAAATCCCAAAAATGTATATAAAGAAATATTCATATTCACAATTGGCACTGTAAATAAAGAATTAACGGCTGACGATGAGCCAAATTTCAATAACGTTGATCCACTTACTGAAAAAATTATATATAAAACTAAATACAACCAATTCATATTATTTTCTTTTATTCACCTTTTCTACAATTTCATTCATAGACACCACTGTACTTCTCCCAATTTCACCTGACATATTTTCATCAATTTTTCTTGTTTCTACCGCTTCAATAAAATTTTTTAGAATTATTTCATGTCCATATAATAAATTACCCGAAATCATTCTAAATCCATTTTTTATAAATCCCCACCAATATTGTAAAGTCCTTGAAATATCATTTTTAAGAATATCTTTACTATAATGTTCATTATCTGTTGGTAAATCAACAACAATATCCCTAAATAAATCATAATTAATAATTCTGTTTTCAAAATTAATAACATAATTCCACTCACATATAGGTGAATTAAAATTCAAAAACATATGGACAGGGACTTCGCCTGCAATTGCGTCAACACTTAACATTTTTGGAGTTGCATCATCTTTTTCATCATTATACATAGCATGAGTAGCCTCTATTTTTAATTTTCCACCATGTTTTTTTAATAAATAAATAAAATGAGCGGCCTCATCATAAAATAAGCCAAGTGGTAACTCATTATACCATGTTGGAAGTCTTCTATTCCTATTAGAAAATTGAACTTCAGTAATTGAAACAATCTTACCGTATTTATCACTTTTTTGTTCTATAATTTTATTTATTTTTCTCATTCCAGTTGTATAATTAAAATTATGAACAACATTAAAAATTAAATTATTCTCCTTTGCAAGATTTATTAATTCGTCTGCTTCTTCTTTATTCATAGTCATTGGTTTTTCAACTAACACATCTTTTTTTAATAATAAAGCCATTTTTGCCAATGGATAGTGCTGTTGAGGTGGTGTTCCAATAACTACACAATCAACATCTTTAAACCATTCACATTTTTGAACTTTATTAATATCATTTTTTGGATCATTAACTAACAATCCATTTTTAATTTTGTTTTTTTTACATGTAGAATCTATTTTCCCCTTAACATCGCTAATTACACCAACAATTTCTACATTTTTTAATTTCTTTAATGACGGAATATGTCTTGTATTAGAAATATTTCCTCCACCAATAATACACACTTTTATCTTATTTTTCTTCATATTTTTTTAATTCCTCTTCCATTATTTTTGTTGTTTGTTTCCAAGTAAATCTATCCATTATTCTTTTATGGATATTTTCTTTTAATTTTTCAATTATTTTTGGATTCGATAATAAATAGTCTAATTTACTAATCAAATCTTCTTTATTTTCTTGAATTATCAAGCCAACACTTTCATCAGTTATTACTTCACAAGTACCTCCACGATCAGTTGCTATTACTGCACTTTTCATTACACCAGCTTCTAAAATAGATGTAGGTAAACCTTCTGGATACATAGACGGATGAACAAATATATCAGTTTTAACACATACTTTCATAACATCTTCATATTTTATTTTACCTAAAAATACAATATTTTTGTTTTTATATTTTCTTTTAACATCATTTAATAATGGTCCATCACCTGCAATAATTAATTTAATATTTTTATACTTTTTATTAATTTCTTCAAAAGCATCCAATAAATTTAAAATGCCTTTTTCTGGAATAATTCTTCCTATATAACTAATAATTATTTCCTGATTATTAGTTTTTTCATAATACTCATCAAACACTTTATCGTCAATAGCGTTATAAAAAACACCAGATGCCATTATTTTAAAATGTTTAAGCCATTCATTGCATTTTTTTGATACACCATAAAATTTTGGATTATATCTTTTTATCTTATTAGTTAAATAATGCTCATATATTGCTCCAAAAAAATCTAATATTTTATTACCTATTGTTACATGATTGCTTGAATGATCTATAACAAACAATGGAACTTTCTTTATTTTTGAAAATTTAGCACCTAAAAAACTTGTTTTATAATATCTTGTATTGCATATTATATAATCAATCTTCTCATTGGACACTTTTTCAATTATTTTTTTATATTCAGTATTCTTTTTTAAAAATGGAAACCTATTTTTGCATAGATTATAAACGGGCAATCGATATATTTTTACACCATCAATTACTTCTTCACTATCATAATCATTATCATTTGTAGTTACCACAATGATGTTATAATCCTTTTGAAGTTGCTCAATAACTTTACTTGTATATCTTTCTACTCCACCTAAATGTGGAATGTAGAAACCATTAAAAAAAGCAATGCATTTTTTATTTTTTTCCATTTGTTTTCTCCTTTAAAATCGCTAAATTTTGTGCTAATTCCGTTATTTTTTCTTGTTGCTCTGCTATTTTTTTACTATTTCTAAATACCATAAACACTAAGAAAATAATACATAAAACAAAAAGTAATGATGGCGGATATGAAACACCAATTTTTTTAGCAATAAAATCAATAGAATAAGGAAAAATTGATAATATTAACATAATAATAGAAGCTACCATCCACCAAAAGCTTTCTTTTATTGAAAATCTTTTTTTTCTAACCTCTAAAATTACATAAATCATGCATATAATAGATATTATTATAAAATAAATATTTTTCATTATTTATTCACCTTCTTTTTTCTAGAAATTGTTATGAGAATAAAAAATATTGTATAAAACATATTTATCATATATTTTATCGGTTTAATAATCCCACCATGCATACTTTCTCCTGCTTCTCTTAATCTCATTTTTGTAGGAACTTCTTCTATTTTATAACCACTTAATAACATTTCTATTATTAGATTTGCATCTGGAAATTCTGGATAGTTTCCCATTTTAGAATATCTTTCAATTACTCTTCTATTTAGACATTGAAAACCGGATAAAGGATCAGCAATTTTTTGATGGCAAAATATTTTTATAATAAATTCAAATATTTTTGTCCCAATTCTTCTAAAAAAGGGGCAAGGATATCCTACATCTTTTAAATATCTTGAACCAATCACAATATCACAATTATGTTCTTTAGAATATTTGTACAACTTTTCTGCTTCCTTTGCAATATGCTGACCATCTGCATCAAATTGAATTACATAATCATATCCATTCTCATAAGCATATTTAATTCCAGTTTGAACAGCCATTGCATAGCGCATATTAAATATGTTTGATATGCATTTTACTCCATTTTTTTCTACAATTTCTGCAGTATTATCTTTTGAGCAATCATTAATTACTAATATATCTGCATAATTAACATCTTTTTTTATTTCTTTTAAAACCTTTTCTATATTTTCAGCCTCATTATAAGCTGGAATAACAAAAAGTATCCTATCTTTCTTCACTATATACCACCATATTTATTATATAATAAAAAAAGACCTATATCAAGTCTATTTTTTTATTATCTTATGTTTGCGTTATTAAAACAATTTTATTAAACACCTTTTTTATCATATTCTCTATTGATTTCAATCAAGATGATTACGTTACTGTTGAAGACTATATAAATGCTATTATATATGACCCATAATTATCTTAGATCAAGTTATGCATTAAATTATAAAACCCTAATTGAGTTCTATACTCAATTGGGGTTTAAATAAAATCTTTTTACTGTCTACTTTTTATTGACAAGTTCATTTATAAAATCAAACTTATCTTTTTTTATTAACTATTACTTAACCGGCTTTAATTTTAAACCATCATTAAATTTATATATCTTAAATAATTTATATTTTTTAAAATTATTTTTATCATCTATCATACTGCTTAATTCATTTTCAAGCTCTTCAGTAGATGAATAAAAGAATACATAATCGAAATTTTGATTAATTAAATGTTGTTCAAAAGTTTCTTTTGTTAATCCCCAATCCTTTAAATCCCATTCGTTTGATTCAGTTTTTATTTTCCAAGTAATTGCAAAAGGATGAACATTTATAATTCTTGGATAACAATAATATCTAGCATACCATAATGGCATTATCGTATCATTATCTTCTTGATTAATGACAAAAACTTTTGAATTTTCTTCTGTTTTTACATTTATATCATTAAATGTATCTTGCCTTGCTTGACTAACATGTTGTGTTTCTCTTCTGTCTTTTATATCAGTAACAAAAAAAGTAACATTTGCAAAGCCGACTAAAGATATTATTATTAAACAAATTATAACTGTTAATTTATTTTCTTTTAATGAAATTAAATTATTTATAGCATATATTGAATATGCAATATTAATAGGTGCCAAATATCGTCCAAAAGAAGCCAACGTAGATGCTTCATACACAGAAAACATTACGAATAAAGATAATGCTGTTATTAAATAAAAAACAATGTACGATAAGACATATGGTAACAAAATTCTAAAAACATTCTTATTACTCTTTTTTCTTTCAGTATAATATATTATAGAAAAAATAACTATTAAATACGCAAACAAAGGAATGTTTATAAAACTATATATAATACTTTCATCAAAAGAATTCATTACTTTAGTACAAAAATCTAATAAAAACTTTGGATTAAGTTTTGCAACTATATTTGTTTCTAAACTATCCGGTACTAATTTGAAATCATATGCCAAATTAGGTAAAATTGATAATTCAGATAGAACTTTCCAAATACAAAATGAAAAAATAACAATTACTCCAGGCATAATATATTTTTTCATACTAATAAATATATTTTTTATTGAAACCTTAGAGTTCATAAGATCTTTTAAATATAGTAATAAAATTATTGTAAATGCAAAAACAAAACCATTGACCTTTAATAAAGTTATAGTCAATAATATAATTAAAATCTTCTTTATTGCAACTTTATAATTACTTTCAGAATCAGCAATAATAATCGCAGATGTACACATTAAAGACAATAATAAATCAACATATATTAATGAATATGATATTGAACCATTAAATAAATATGGTAAAAATATTATTGAAATAACAAACAATACTTGAATTGATTTCTTATAATTTTTAATTTTTTCAAATATAGGCATAAAATAGATGAAAGTTAAAATAGATAAACCAATATATAGATTTGGTTCACTAAAACCACCACAAAATGTACTAACTACATAATGCCATATTGTTGATATAGGTGGATATCCTCTAGTTGCTCCTAATTTACTAATAACAGCATAAATTGATTTTTCTTCAATACCTACTTTTGACGCATAAGCCCAATATGAATATTCATCCCACTTGTGAATATATCTGCCTACACCACCTAAAATTGCAACAATAAATAATGCAAAAAATATTATAAAACTAGTTTTATTAATTTTTTCGATAGTTTCTTGTAATTTCAATTTATTTTTATATAAATAAAATATACATAAGACAGAAATAATTGCTAAAAACAATTCAGTAAATTTTAATAGGTTAAGACAAGCAAATATAACCATAATAAGTAAGAAATATGATGTCGACATGACCATTGAAACTTCAAATTTATTTTTTGTAAATGTCATATATGTTACAGTAATAAGAATTAAAAATAAATAAAGTAATAAATAACTTAATCCACTAAATGAAGAAAATGCAAATGATAAAATTGAAAAAATTATTAACATATAATTAGTAAATTTACTATAGAACTCATATTTTTTAAACTTATAATTACTTAAAAAGAATATAAATAAAAATAATAATAATTCTGCAATAATATTAAATGAAAAATTACCATTAAGAAAATAATTTTTACAAAAATTTAAAATTGAAAATACAATCAATATAAATACTATTAAAACATTATTATTTTTTTTCATTTTATTTGTCCTTCTTTCTATAGATGTACTTTATTTTTCTAACATTTTCAACTATTTTATAACCTTTTGAATTTTTTATTTGTCTTAATTCAATATCAGATTCAGTCAATTTTTTTATAGTATTTTCTTGTTCATTAATGGTATCTTCTAATACTCTATTTTGATTTAAAGTATCCAATAACACACTTTTATATTTATTAACACTTTCTTTTAATTTATAATCTTCAAAGAAATAATCACATATATTCTTACATCCACCATCTGTTAATTTACCATAATATAAGTTTCTATTTTTGCTTATATATTTTTTATTTATATATCTATCTATATTGTTAATCAAATCATCATAACAATCGCAATAAATACTATCTGTCCAAAAATCATAATCATCAAATATAATACCTCTATTGTCTTTATATTCATTTATATAAGTAGATAAATATATTACCGGTCTATTCAAAAAATTGAACTCTATTCCAAGTGATGAATAATCTGTAATTAGTAAATCAAAAGCATTTAATATATTATTAATATCCATACCATTTTTTTCAAGCATTTCACTTGAAATATTTTTTATATTATCTGTTTCTAATATTTTATATTCACATTCTTCACTTGGATGTCTTTTTACAATTAGTAAATAATTATTATTTTCCAAATATTTATTTAATTTTTCATCAGAATATTCTTTTAAATCCATAATATTATTAGGATTTATTTTTGATTCCAATGTTCTACCACAGCCACTTTTAAAAGTTGGTGCATATAAAATAACCTTTTTATATTTATCTATATCAATATTAAGTATATTATTTATATTTTTCTTTCCTTCGGAATTTTTTATTTCATCTAATAATGGTAACCCTAAACTTTTTATTCTATCACCTTCAACATTAAAAATTGAAGAAAAAATAACCTTCCAAAAATCAGTTGGAACAATTATATAATCAATAACTTCTCTTAAAGAATTATACCATTTTCTATCACTCTTACTTAGTTTGTTTGCTAAGAAACCTACTGGTTTTGGTCCAATACCATGCCATAATTCAACATATAACGCATCACTTGTTTTTTCTTTATCACCACTTAAATTAACATGCGTAGTAAAAAATACATCTGTTGTTTTTATATATTTTTTAAATTCATCTGTCCCAATAAGTATAACGTTTATTTTTTTTTCTTTTAATATTTTTACAGACGATTCGTTATATACAATCCATGTATAATTCATATTTTTTTTATACTGTTTTTGCATATATTCGTACAATGCCTTTGCATTTCCTGAAAAATCTGGGAAACTACAAAAAGTTATATTTAATCTACTCATATTGTCCTCCAAGTTAATATAAAAACTCACTAATTGACTTACTTGATTCCAAAGAATATTTTTTCCTAAATTTTGAATATTCTTGATCTATTATTTTTTTGTACTTTCTAACATTATCTATTTTATCTGCTATTTCATTAATATCGTCATCACTTTTAAGTACAAGATTATTTTTCAAAATTTCATTTGAATCGAAAATATCAGTATTACCTAAAATACAAGGTATTCCTAAATCCATACTTTTTAAAATCAATTCATTGTTTGTATCTGTAAAATTACAATATAAATTAACAAAATTATTGCTAATAACATCATCCATTGTATCAACTTTATTTTCTTTGATATTGAAAAAATTTATAAAATGTTCTGTAGCAGGCATTGTGTGAATTAATTTTACATTTTCATAATCAGTTAATTTTAAAGCAGATAACTCATTGTATATATTATGGTTAGGATTATAATCATTTCCTATTATACCAATCGATTCACTATTCACATTAATTTTCTTTTTCTTTTCTACATCCATTTTAATATATTTAACTCTATAGCCGCTATTCTTTAACACTTCATATGTTGCATAATCTATACAACCAATTTCATCTATAATATTTCTATCATAAAATTCCATAATACTTGAAAAAATAGTACGAACAGCTCCTTCCGTCAATGAAGCACAATTACTTTTATATATCCACTTTATTTTCTTTTCCTTTTTTATATAAGGAAGTATCAATCTATAAAAATCATCATAATCAAACAAAATCAACTGCATATTTTCTGTTTGATTAATATAATCAATTAAAATCTGTGCATCATTTTTTTCCAATGAATAATTTAGATAAAAAACATTATGAAAACTGTATGTTACACTATCATAAATATCATAATCACATTTTGGTAATAAAACAATATAATCCTTTTTCTTTAAACTATTAATTTCATTAATTTTCATAATACACCTCACATATCAAGAAATTCTTTCACTAATTTTTTACTATTTTCATCATTTTCTTTTTTCCATTTTTGATATAATTTCATTATTTTTTCTTGATTATCTAAACATTTCTTTATTTGTTCTGCTATTTTCATAGGATTATTTTCATTTTCTACTAAAAGATAATTCTCAAGTTCATCATGTTTAAAATAATGATGATTATTACCAAATACACATGGTATTCCTACTTCAAAACTTTCAATTGGAAGCATTGGTGCACATTCAGAAAAGGTTACATACAAATTAAGATTATTATTACTCATTCTCTCAATAAGTTCTTCTCTAGGAATAGGGTTATCCAAGCCTTCTAGCCTTAATCCTATAAATGATGCAAATTTCTTTGCTTCTGAATTTAATGGAACCATATCAACTACCGCATTAGGTATTAATGATGCCGCAGCCAATTGAGCAAACATATTTTTTCTCCAATCATCGCATTTAGCAGCATATATTCCTATTTTTATTTTATCCTTTGGAGGGTTTCCTTTTATTTTCTTATTTAATTTTACAGTATTTGTAATAAATGCTGTTTTATATCCCTCTTCTTTATAAAAATTTATAATACTTTCCTTGCATGTTGCAAATACATCAATTATATTTTGTTTATGTAATTCAATTATTTCTATATTTCTAGCCCATCCATATGGTTCAGAAACTTGAGAATGATTACCGTGCCAAAAAACTTTTATTTTAATATTTGGATTCTTTTCTTTTAATAATATTGCAAGATCTTTCCAACCTAAACACATTGCACTAAATATTACTTGATTTACATTTGATTCTATTATTGCATTTGCTACTTTTTTTACATCTTTGTTTCTTAATAATTCTGCACATCTAACTCTCGAATCAAAAAGTTCTATTGTAGCATTTGTAACACCTAACCATTCTGGATTATGCATAACTAAATAATTATTATTAACATTTTTTATATCACTTAATGCTTGATTTAAATTTGATATATATTTTTTACTTATTTTTCTTCTATATCTTCTGTATAAAAATATAGGAAATAAACATAATTTTATTAATCTTTTAACATTTCTTTTTATAAATCTATATAAAGTTAATAATTTTTGAGTATTTTTTATTCCGATTTTTCTAATAAGTTTTGTTTCAATTTGTTCATTTTTTGGTATCCATGTTGCATCAAAATAATGAACCATACAAGTTTCATCAGTAAAAATATTATTTTTAAAATCAAAAGATAATGGATAGAAATATGGTCTCGGATATATATATATATTCTTATTTAAAACTTGAATTTCATTAGATACTGGATCAAACCCATATTCATCAAGAATTTTTGTTATTATTCTTGGAATACTTATCTTATAAATATTATCAATATTAAAATGTTCTTGTTTTTGATAATATTCTAATACTCTTCTTGATAACTCTGTTTTGGGTTTTGATGCACCCCAAACAGCAGCATTTACCATCATAGAATCTTCTATTCCAAGAAATGTTTCTTTATCCAATAAGAAATCAATATTTCTTGTAATCATCATATCAGTATCGAAATAAATTCCACCCATTTCATAAATTGCTTTGGTTCTTGCATAATCCGCAACAAAGGCCCATTTTTTCATTGAATACGCTTCTTTTATAAATGGACATTCTTCTAAATTAACATTATTTTCATTCCATTCAATTATTTCATACTCTGGTAAATATTTTTTCCAACTTTTAATACATTTTTTTGCAAGTTTTGGAAGTGGTTTTCCTCCAAACCAACAATAATGAATATATTTTTTCATTCATTCACACTCCTTATTTCATTTGTGATTTATAATATTCATCACATATTTCTTTAGTATCACCCATTTTTACAACTTGTCCATGATCAAGCCAAACAACCTTGTTGCATAAATCTTTTATTGATTCAAGCGAATGTGATACATATAAAACAGTTGTTCCACCTTTAATCATTTCCATCATTTTATTTTTACTTTTTTCTTGGAATCTTAAATCTCCAACAGATAAAATTTCATCTACTATAAGTATTTCAGGATCTACTATAGTTGCGATTGAAAAAGCAAGTTTAGCAGTCATACCTGAAGAAAAGTTTTTAACTGGTACATCAAGGAAATCCTTTAATTCAGAAAATTCTACAATTTCATCAAATTTACTATCTAAGAATTTTTTAGAATAACCAAGTATTGCTCCATTTAAATAAATATTTTCTCTTGCAGTTAGATTTTGATCAAATCCAGCACCAAGTTCAATCATAGGAGAAATTACTCCATCTACTTCTACTTTTCCTGATGTAGGTTTCATTACACCACTCACAACTTTTAAAAGTGTACTCTTACCAGCACCATTACTACCAATAAGTCCAACTACATCACCTTGTTTTACCTCGAAAGAAACATTTTTAAGTGCCCAAAAGTATTCATTTTTTTTCTTTTTTCCTGTAAGAAGATTTATAAATGCCTGTTTTATAGAAAAATCCTTTTCTATATCCATATTAAATTTCATTGAAATATTTTTTATTCTAATCATTATTCTCACCACCTAACTAAATATAATATATAAACTTATCCTGTTTTTTTCTAAATAAATATGAACCAATTAATAACATTCCAACACCGAATAAAGTTATTATTCCAATTGTCTTTAAAGTGGGCATTTGTTCATACACAACAATAGTTCTTGCTGCTGTTAAAAATTGATATAATGGATTAAAATTCATTAAATATTGTAATTTTGCTGGTAAAATTTCAACACTATAAAATACTGGAGTTAAATAATTCCATATTGTAAGCACTATTCCGTAAATATGAAATACATCTCTCAAAAATACAGATACACATGATAATAATAAACCAATTCCTATAGTAAACATAAGCATACATAAAAATATATATGGTAATACTAAATAATATATATTAATATGGCATGTAAATTCACCAAATCCAAAATAAGATAATATTATCATACCAAACCATGGAATCAAAGATAACAAAAAGTCTATACCCACAAATAAGCATTTTGATATTGGAAATACATATTTTGGTATATATATTTTATTAATTAAAGTGAAATTTTCAACAACCGAAGTCATAGCCATATTAGATGCTGCACTAAAATAATTCCACAAAACTATACCTGTCATTAAATAAATTAAATAATTTATTCCATCTACTTTAAATTTAAACATTTGTGAAAAAACTATCGCCATTACTGTCATCATTAATATTGGATTTAATAAACTCCACAATACTCCTAAAACTGATCTTTTATATTTTACTTTAAAATCTCTTGATATTAGTTGTGACATTAAAAACCAATATCTCTTAAAATTTAATAATATTCCTTTTACTCTTGTCATATAACACCTCTATAATCTCATATAAAATTATAACATATAAGCTTAATATTTCAAACAAAACTTTATAAACTTATACATAAAATAATATATTTATCTTCTTTCTAAAAATAATTTTCTAGTTATAAAGTTATAACACATAACAACTATAGTTGCGACTATTTTTGAAATCATATAATATATTCCAAACTGTTTATCCATAATCCACATGATAAGTTCATTTATTCCAAGTCCAATAACACTTAAAATTATGAATACTATAAGTTCCTTTGCTTTACTATTTTTTTCTTTATCTACATCAAACACCCATTTTACACTAGCTATATAATTAAATATAACAGATACTGTAAATGATATTGCTGCTGATATTAATGATGGAACTTTAAATACCTCAGTTAAAAATACCATTATTCCATAATCAATAATAAATGCAATTCCTCCTACTAATCCGAATTTAATTAATTGATTAAATAACTTTTTCATTATAATACCTCCACTATTTTTAATTATACTATATTTTTTCAAATAAAAAAATAAGTATCTCTACTTATTTTTTCTCAGAGTGTTGACAAAGTTCAATACTCTTTTCTTTTAGAAAAAAGTATGGTAAAATTAAATTGCGAGAAAAAAT
>CAKPCA010000017.1 GCA_934141145.1 uncultured Bacilli bacterium | reverse complement strand
AAACCCCAATTGAGTATAGAACTCAACTAGGGTTTAAATAAAAGTTTTTTATTGTCTACTTTTTATTGACAAGTTCACTCAAATTTATTGAAAGTAGTTTTTTACTTTATAAACATATTTAAAAATTATCGTATGTTTTATTTTAATAGCATAAGTGCTAATTTTTAGCTTTATTATATAAAACTAGTATAATTACATTAAATATCAATATAATTATTTTTAATATTGTATATATTATTTGTAGTATATTAAGTCCAGTTAATATTTCGGTAATAATACCAGAATTCACCACTATACATCCTAATATTGCAAAAACAAGTGTTAGTATTGGAAATACAATTTTTCTTTTTAAATGATATAAAAAAGAAAAAAGTAAACATAAAATATCAGGAATACAAGTAGAAATGTACATTGCAATAACTATTGGGACAATAAATAAAAACCACCCAGAACTGCTACCAGTTTCGCTATTAATAAGCTGTGAAATCAAAATACCAGTTACAGTACAAATTGATATTAAACAAAACACAAAATTAATAATTGAAATAATTAACCCAAATTTTGCTGAAAATATAAGACTTTTATTATTAGATGGTGATTCATTATTAGATATATTATTATATCTATCTGTATTATAGTTATTTTGTTCTTGATTCATATTTATAACGTTACCTTTCTATATAGTATTTTATCATAGAATAGTTTGATTTTGCTATTTATTTAACTAAACGTTAAAAAAATTACTTTATATATCAGATTAAATTATTTTATATGTTTTTGTTTGAAATTTTTCGTTATGCATACTTTGATCAAAATCACTATCTTTTGAAATGATTTCTCTAGGATGAGTATTTCTTGTTTTTATCACGTTTTCCATATTTTTTGCATCAAATAAATCCTCTACTTTATCTGTAAATTCAATTCCATCTAAGTGATCTATTTTATGACATAAAACAATTGTCTCAAAGTCTTGTGCAATTCTATGATGAAAATTTCCATCTATATCTTGATAGTCAAATTTTATGTAATATGGTCTTGCAACTTTATCTATCATATATTCTGTACTAATATATGCTTCATAATAGTATTGTAATCCTTTCTTAAATTTTACAATTTTTAGTTACATATACCTAATAACCAATGATTTAATATATAAAATATAATATTTTTATGTAAATATAATAACACAAAACATCAATTTTGTGTTATTATATATCGACTAAGAGGGATATATATGATTAAAGAAAATATTAATAATAGATTTGTAATTGATGATATGATTTTTTTAACTAATGAACAATATACTAGATACATAAATTCTGAAGTTATAGGAAATAAGAATATAACTATAGATTTATTGATTGATTTTCTAGACAATGATTATTTTTACGGATATGTTTTAGACTTGTTTAATGAAAGAATTAAGTGTTTATCAATTGTATATGTAGATATGCATGGTAATAGACAAATAAATAAGTATTATAAGATGGATGTATTAAAAGCTTTATCTGATTCGATATTAAATAACAAATTAGAATTAACTGAAAAGATTACGAATAGGTTTGAAAAATTAATTCAAAATATTAGTTATGATGCCTTTAAGAAAAAATATATAAATGATGATTATGTATGCATGATTGATAACAAAAAAGTTACTATACCTTTGAATTTAATATTTGTATTTTTAGAATGTTCTGAAGAAGAATACAATAGATTTTTTAATATAGAAAGTGAAGATAAAATAATAGGCATACCAAAAGAATATTTTGCATATGCATTAATAAAATTTTTCAGAAGTAACAATGTTTTGGATAAATATTATATTCCAGAAAATATATTAAGTAGATATAAGGAACTATTAGATTCCAGAAAAATTGATTTAGAAGCAATAAATAAGATTAATGAAACTTATAATGTAAATTCTAAGAACATTATATTAAATTCTGAATTTGAAGATTATATTTTAGGTAATATACCAGATGAATTAGATAAATTAGAAAAAGCAATTTATATATATTTAGAATTGTGTGATTTACTTACTTATGATGAAGAATTTTATGCTTTAGGTAGCCAGGGGAATATTCTTAATAAAAAACATGAAAATATTAAAAGATTAGAATCTATATCATTAAGTAATAATGGTGTTATATGTTATGAATTTAATGCAATATATTCTAAATTCCTTGATAAAATATCAGTAAATTATGAGACAAATGCATCATATTCAGATATATTTGGTGGAGGTCATGAAGATTTAGTTTTTAAATATGGAAAGTATCTAGTAAAAGCAGATTCAACACTTACTACAATTATTTATAGTGATATAGTTAATGTTAAATTAGGTAAACCATTAAATGGACTCATTTGTCAAAATATAAATGAAAAAACAAAAGAAAAATTTCAAAAAAAACTAGATTATGTTTATAAAATTTATATTTCTAAAAAAATGAATGGTATAAATTTTGATGAACTGATAGTTAAATATAATAAAGTTAAAAACAACAAAAATATGAGTTTGAATGATAAATTTAATTGCTTGATTGATGAATTAAATAAGAGTAATTTAACTGGAGTAGATTTAGTTTCTTACGCACACCAATTATCTAAGATTATATTTGATCCTGATGAGTTATTAAATAATTTTGCATTTACTATTGTTAGATGTAAATATAAAGAAATTAATTTATGCAGTGTATTTACATTAAATAATGAATACTATATGTATATTCCTAGAAAAATTTTTGCGAAGATTACGAAAGAGGTTTTAGAAGATTTATTTGAATGCGGTAATATGGAATATACCGATGATGAACATATAATTCCAGGAATTAATATAAATGAAAGTGTTATGAAATTAACAAAAAATTAGTTATAACACTTTTATTTTTTTTCATACTAATAATGGTGAATGATATGGTAATAAGACTTGGTTATGTTGCAATTAGTAAAGTACTTGATATAACATCTTCTGGTACAATAACATATACAAATTATTTAAAAGAAGAAAATAAAAATGAAAAACTAAATAAAATTATAAAATCAAATTTAGAAAATCTAGAAAAAATATTAAATTATAATGTAAAAAACAATATTCATTTTTATAGATTAACATCAAAATTAATTCCACTCGCAACACATAAGGATGTATCTTTTGAATACATAAATAGATATAAAGATTATTATGATCAAATATCACAAATTATAAATAAAAATAATATGAGAGTTGATGCACACCCGGATCAGTTTTGTGTACTTAATAGTACAAATAAGGAAACAATCAATAATTCAATTGAAATTCTTAAATATCATATAAATATATTAGAAGTATTAAAAATAAAAAGTCCAGTAATAGTTTTACATACTGGAAGTAGTGTATTTGGTAAGGAAAAGTCAATCACAAGATTTGTAAATAATTTTAATAAATTACCAGATAATATTAAAAATTCTATAGTAATAGAAAATGATGATAAAATATATAATGCAAGAGATGTGCTTAATCTGTGTAAAAAAATAAATAGACCTATGGTTCTAGATTACCATCATCATATATGTAATCCATGTGATAATATAGATGATATATTAAAAGAAATATTTGATACATGGAAAGATATTAGACCAAAGGTTCATTTTTCATCTCCTAAAAATAAAACAAAAAGGGATTTTAGATCTCATCATGATTATATTAATAGTGATGATTTTATTCAGTTTATAGAAAAGATAAAGAAGTATAATATTGATATTGATGTTATGATTGAAGCAAAAGCAAAAGATGATGCTTTATTTAGATTAGTAAGAGAACTTAAATACAAGACAAATTATAAATTTATAGATGAAACATCTTTTGAAGTTTAGTTAAAAAAAGTTAAATAATTTAACATATAATAAAAATATGTTAAAAAAATAAAAAAAATTTAACATATTTATTGTATATGTTAAAAAAAAGTAGTAATATTATACTTAAGGGGATGATAATATGAAATTATTACCATTTAACGATTATGATTTAAAAACATCTAAAATACTTGAATCATTAAATGAAGCTTCAAGAGCACTTGCAGAATTAAAAGGTTTTGCAAGTTCAATTCCTAATCAACATATTTTAATTAATGCCATTACTATAAACGAAGCAAAAGATAGTAGTGCAATTGAAAATATTGTAACAACACATGATAGTATTTATAAAGTATTAACACAAAGTGGATTTAAAGAAGCTGCTGCTAAAGAAGTTGTCGATTATAGAAGTGCTATTTGGCATGGATATGAAATTATTAATAAAAAAGGATTTATTTCAACTAATATTTTAGTAGAAATTCAAGCAATGATTGAACCTAATAAAACTGGTATAAGAAAAACACCAGGAACAAATTTAGTTAATAGTATTACTGGTAAAGTTATTTATACACCGCCACAACAAGAAAGTGAAATAAGAGATTTACTTAAAAATTTAGAAGATTATATTAATAATTTTGATGATGGTGTTGATCCATTAATTAAAATGGCATTAATACATTATCAATTTGAAAGCATTCATCCTTTTTATGATGGTAATGGTAGAACAGGAAGAATACTTAATGTTTTATATTTAGTTTTAAACAAATTAATTGATAGTCCAATTCTTTATTTAAGTAATTATATTAATAAAAATAAAGGCGATTATTACAAATTATTTAATGAATTTAGAGAAAATAATAATTATGAAGATTGGATTATATATATATTAAAGGGGATTGAAGAAACTTCTAAAAATACTATTGAGTTAATAAAACAAATTCAAAGTGAAATGGAATCATTTAAAGAAGAATTCATGGTAAAGTTACCTAAAATATATTCTGATGAATTGTTATATTCTTTATTCTTTGAAGTGTATACAAGAATTAATTATATTGAGGATAGATGTGGGGTTACAAGACAAACTGCTACAAATTACTTAAATCAATTAACTGAAGTAGGATTGCTAGAGTACGAAAAAATTGGTAGGGAAAGTATATATAAAAATACAAGATTAATTGAACTTTTAAGAAAATTTTAGCCTATTCTTTAATAAATACACAGTTTATGTTATGTGCAAGAAAAAAACGTCAAATCATTTTTGCAAGGGCACTATTTAACGGTGGAACTCTATTTTTCTACATAAAATATACAATTATTATGATAAATAAAATAAAAGGATCTTTTTGTTGGTCCTTTTATTTAATTTCATTAAACATATTTGAAAGAGTATTAATTTCTTCGTTTATTTTATTTTCTTCAGCTTTTTCAAGAGTATACCAACCTTTTTTGAAACTAAGCTCAAAAAGGTTTCTTTGTTCTTCTTTAATGTGTATGAACATATCATATATTTTTTTAAATAATTCTTCATTACTAGCTTCATTTAAGGCGTAAGTGTAATTAACACTCATATTTTTTTCTGATTCTAATATATCATTTAAAAAATCTCTATCATTCATATTAGAATTTGCAGGAACTTCAGTTTTAGGATTTTGTACTTTATTATTCATATTTTTCTCCTTTCATCTTAAAATATTAATTAATTCTTCCATAATCTGTTTATGCATAAAATATATACTATTAAACTCATTAGATATTTCTTCATCATTTACTTCTTTGCTATAGCATAGAGCTTTTTTTGCCATAGTAAAATTCCAATTAAACATATCACATATATAAGATAAATCTTTAGTTGAAATTATAGTTGGTACTTTTTCCATAATATTTCTTCCTTTCATAAATATTATTAACTTTTTGGTTAAAATTATTCACATATTTGATATAATATATAGTAGGAGAATATAAATGAAAAGAATAGTTAAATACTTATTGATTATATTTACTTTTTTTATTTGTTTTAATGTACATGCGGAAGAAATAGAAGGAGTATTATCTAAAAATATAATAATGTACAATTTAAATGATGATGAGGTAATATATGAAAAAAATTCAAATGATAGGGTTAATATAGCAAGTTTAACAAAAATAATGACTGCTATTGTTTCTATTGAAAATATTGATGATTATAATAAAAGTGTTTTAATAACTAGTGACATGTTAAAAGATGTTACAAATGATTTATCAGTTGCAGGTTTTAAAGTTGGTGATGCTGTAACATATAATGATTTACTTTATGGGACTCTTTTAAAATCGGGTGCGGATGCGACTAATATACTTGCAATTAGTATAAGTGGTTCTATTAATAACTTTGTATCACTTATGAATAATAAAGCAAAAAAATTAGGTATGTATAATACTAGTTTTTCAAATACTATTGGTATAGAAAGTGAAAAACATTATTCTACTGCAAAAGATGTTGCAATCTTATTAAAATATGCATTTAAGAATAAGAAGTTTAGAGAAGTTTTTGAAACAGAACATTATGAAAATGGCAAATATATTATGGATGGTCCATTAAAAAGAATAAATACTGATGAAAATAATTATGTGATAGGTGCCAAAACAGGTTATACAAGTAAGGCAGGATTATGTCTTGCAAGTATAGCAAAATACAATAATATAGGTTATTTACTTGTTACTATTGGCGCACCTAAAGATGATCCTATGCAAAATATAAAAGATTCTAAAAAAATTTATGAATACTTTTTTAAAAATTATAGTTATAAAGAAATATTAAATAAAAACGACACTGTAGTAAAAGTAAAAACAGTATATGGTAAAGAATATAATATTAAATCTTTTGATGATGTTACTATGTATTTAAAAAATGATATAACAAAAGATGATTTGATATATAAATATGATGGTGATACATTATTGAAAAAGGGTGTTAAACAAGATGACAAAATAGGAACATATTACATTCTATATAACAACGAAATATTATATAAAACTAATGTTTATGCACCTAAAGATGTAAAGTTTGATTTACTTTTCTTTATAAAAGAGAACATTGTTCAATTGACTTTGATTTTAATTATTATAATTTTGGTAATAAGCATTATTAGAATAAGAAAAAAATAATTGTAAATAATATAATAGGTGAATATTATGTATTATTTAAATTATTTTTTTATTTTTGCTTTATTTGGGCATTTATTAGAAACAGTAATGGGTTTAATATGCGGTTGGAATATAGAAAGTGGATTTTTATATGGTTATTGGACGCCTGTATATGGCTTAGGCGTTATAATTATGATTTTTACGTCTAGAATTATATTTAGAAAACTAAAATTATCTAAATTTTTAGAAATATTAATATATTTAATTGTAGTAACAATAATACTTACCATAATAGAATTAATTGGTGGTTATTTACTTGAATTTATATTTCACAAATCTTATTGGAATTATTCAAATCATAAATACCATTTAGGAAAGTATATTGCACTTGATATATCATGTGTCTGGGGTATATTGTCTGTAGTATTTATATATCTTATAAAGCCTTGGATGGATAAGATAGTAAATAAAATTCCAAACTTTGTAACATATATTTTTTGTGTGCTTTTTATTGTTGATTTAATAATAACACTTTTATCAAAGGCAAAGATATTTTAATATAATAAAGTTATTCTATTACCTTTCGTTTCAATAAACCCTTCATTTTTCAAATTTTTAATTTCTCTCATTAAGGCACTTCTATCAACGCCAAAGTAATCTGCAAGTTCAGTAAAGTTAAGATTTAATTTAAAAGTCTTTGATAATTTTTCTTTTTCAATTGTTTTGAAATATTCAAGTAATTTTTCTCTTATTGTTTTTTTTGTAAGAATATCAATCCTATTATTCATATTTACTATTTTATCTGCAAGTATTTGAATCATGTTATCAATTAATTTACTATGATAAGGACATGATTTTTTACATCTTCTTGTAATGTGTTCATAATCAAATGATATTACAGTACAGTTATCTGTTGCGACTATTGATAATTCATCGCTATTTGGTAAAAATACTTCTCCAAAAATAGATCCTCTTTCTAATTTTTCAATAATAGTTCTATTTCCATTGTAGTCTATTTTTATTAAGTTAGCACTTCCTTCATATATAATTCCAATTGCACCTGTATTTGCTAAATTAGAAATAATTGTTGTGCCGTTCTTATAACTAATGGTTGTTGCATTAAAACAGTTTAACATACTCTTTACATCTTTATTTTCAATACCATTAAATAGTGCTATTTCGTTCATTTATAAGGCCTCCCAAAAATAATAAAATTATTAAAATAATTATATTTCATTTTTGTTGCAAATGCAACACCCTTAATAAAAATAATCTGCTATAATCAAGTTGTAAATGATAGGAGAACATGAGGTATGAAAGTAGTAAAAAGAGACGGTCGTATTATCGACTATGACAGAACAAAAATTAAAGTAGCAATTCAAAAAGCAAATGCAGAGGTAGAGCCTAAGGAACAAGCTTCTGATAGACAAATTGAAAATATTATTAAACATATTGAAGATTTAAAAAAGAAAAGAATGCTTGTAGAAGACATTCAAGATGAGATTGAAAAAAAATTAATGGAAATTAAAAAATTCAATCTAGCTAAAGAGTATATTATATATAGATATAATAGGGCATTAGTAAGAAAAGCAAATACAACAGATGAATCAATATTAAGATTAATTAAAAATGAAAACAAAGAACTTGCTGAAGAAAATTCAAACAAGAATACTGTATATGCTTCAACTCAAAGAGATTATATTGCTGGTGAAGTATCAAGAGATTTAACTAAAAGAATTCTTTTACCAGAAAAGATATCAAAAGCACATGAAGAAGGAATATTACATTTCCATGATGCAGATTACTTTATTCAACCTATATTTAATTGCTGTCTTATAAATATAGAAGATATGTTAGATAATGGTACAGTAATGAATGGTAAAATGATAGAAAGTCCAAAATCATTCCAAGTTGCTTGTACAGTTACAACTCAAATAATAGCAGCAGTTGCATCTAATCAATATGGTGGACAATCTGTAGATATGAGACATTTAGGAAAATATTTAAGAAAAAGTTATGATAAGTTTAAAAGAAAATTAAAAGAACAACATGGAAAAGATTTAACTGAAAAACAAATTGAGATGATTGCAAAGGATAGATTAAAAGATGAACTTGCAAGTGGTGTTCAAACTATTCAATATCAAATAAATACTTTAATGACTACAAATGGACAGTCTCCATTCGTAACACTATTTTTATATTTGGATGAAAAAGATCCATATGTTGAAGAAAATGCTATGATTATTGAAGAAATCATAAGACAAAGATATGTAGGAATTAAAAATGAAAAAGGCGTTTATGTAACTCCTGCATTTCCAAAACTTGTTTATGTACTTACTGAAAGTAATTCTCTTCAAGGTGGTAAATATGATTATTTAACTGAACTTGCATGTAAATGTTCTGCAAAGAGAATGTATCCAGATTATATTTCAGAAAAGAAAATGAAAGAAATATATGAAGGTAATGTATTTAGTCCAATGGGATGCAGAAGCTTCTTATCACCATGGAAAGATGAAAAAGGTAATTATAAATGGGAAGGTAGATTTAATCAAGGTGTTGTATCTATTAATTTACCTCAAATTGGTATATTAGCAGAAGGAAATGAAGAAAAGTATTTTGAAATTCTTGATGAAAGACTAGAATTATGTAAAGAAGCTTTAATGTGCAGACATCATTCACTTTTAGGCACTTTATCTGATGTATCACCAGTTCACTGGCAATATGGTGCCATCGCAAGACTTGAAAAAGGTGAAAAAATTGATAAATTATTAAAAGGTGGTTATTCAACATTATCATTAGGGTATATTGGCGTTTATGAAGCTACTAAATTAGTAACAGGTGTTTCACATACTGACCCTGTAGGAGAAAAATTCGCATTAAAATTAATGAATCATTTAAGAAAAGCTTGTGATGATTGGAAGAAAGAAACAGGTCTTGGATTTGCTCTTTATGGTACACCAGCAGAAAGCTTATGTTATAGATTTGCTAGAATTGATAAAGAAAAATTTGGTAGTATAAAGGATATAACTGATAAAGGTTATTATACTAATTCATACCATGTAGATGTTAGAGAAAAAATAGATGCATTTAGTAAATTAAAATTTGAAAGTCAATTCCAACCAATTTCTTCAGGTGGATGTATTTCATATGTTGAAATTCCAAATATGGAAAAGAATTTAGATGCATTAAAAGAACTAATTAAATTTATTTATAACAATATTCAATATGCTGAATTTAATACTAAATCTGATTATTGTCATGTTTGTGGATTTGATGGTGAAATTATAATAAATGATGATAATGAATGGGAATGCCCAAATTGTGGTAATAAAGATCATTCAAAAATGAATGTTACAAGAAGAACATGTGGTTATTTAGGTGAAAATTTCTGGAATGAAGGTAAAACTAAAGAAATTAAAGCTAGGGTAACTCATTTATAGGATTGTTATGTACTACGCAGATATAAAAGAATATGATGTAGCTAATGGTCCTGGTGTTAGAATTTCTCTGTTTGTAAGTGGATGTACACATCATTGTGAGGGATGCTTTAATGAAGATGCATGGGATTTTCATTATGGTAAACCTTTCACTGAACAAGAAGAAAATAGAATTATTGAATATTTAAAAAATGATTTTGTTTCAGGTATAACTCTTTTGGGTGGAGAACCTTTTGAGCATATTAATCAACAAGGTATATTAAATTTATTAAGAAGAATAAAAAAAGAATGTCCTAATAAAACTATTTGGGCATTCTCTGGTTATCTTTTTGATAAAGATATAGTATCTCGTATGATGAAAGAATATGATGAAACAAAAGAAATACTTTCTTACATAGACGTTTTAGTTGATGGCAAATTTGTATTAGCACTTAAAAATTTTAAATTAAAATTTAGAGGTTCTAGTAATCAAAGAATAATAAATGTTCAAGAAAGTTTAAGGCAAAATAAAGTAATATTAATGGAAGAGTATATGTAATCTCTTCTTTTTTTGCATATTTTTTAAATTATATTGAAAAAAATATTAAAAGATGCTAAAATGATTACATAATGAATAAAAGGATAGAAAGAGTGGGTTTATATTATGGATATGAATAAAATTTTAGATGTAGTAATGACTTTTATAAATGAAAATACAAATATTTTGATAGGTATATGTATATTTTTAATATTTGTATTAATTGGATACTTGATAGATAATAGTGTAAAATCAAAAAGAGTTAGAAAAGATATAAAGAATAAAGATCAGGTACCAGAAAATATTAAAAAAGATATAATAGATGAGGCAATTGATAAAAAAGAAGTGAGTGTTTTATCAAAAGATAGTAAAGAAAATCAACCTTCTGAAAAGCAAGAAGAACCACAAAATCTAGTTTTTAATGATAATGTAGATAAAGAAATAAAGGAAGAAAATATAAAAGAGGATATAGAAGAAAATAATCCTAGTGAATTTGAAAACTTTATAAATGATAATGCAAATCCATTGAATTTAGATGAAAATAAGCAAGAAGATTTAAAAACAGATGAAATAAATAATGTTAATAATGCTAGTGATAATGGTATTGTTGATGATATTAATGTTCCGTTAGATTTAGGTATGAATATGCAAGAAATAACTCCTGCTGAAAACATAATACCTATTGATATAAAAAATGAAAAAGATGATAATAATGAATACAAAAATGATTTATCTTTATCAGAAATATTATTTGATGATGAAAAGAAAGAAGAACCTGCTCCATTAAATATAGATTTAGATGTTAATGCAAATGAAAATGTTAAAACAGAAGAAAATAAAACTAATTCAATAGATGATGAACTTGATAGTATTATGAAAAAATTAAATAGTGTAAATAATACTGATAATGATGAGGAAGATAATTATACTAATATTTTCTAGTTATTATAAGGGAAAACAAAATGTTTGTTTTCTTTTTTAATTTTAAGTTGTAATTTTTATATCAAAATTTATAAATATATGATATAATTTTATAGTACTAGTAGGTGAATTATGAATAAGAATATTATTAAAATTTTTTTAGTTTTTATATTTGTAATATTAGCTTCTGGTTGTTCAGTTCAGTATACGTTATCATTAAATGAAGATTCTTCTATTAATGAAACAATAGTTGCGACAGAAATGACTAAAAGATTAGAATCTAGAACAAAATTAAAAGGGACTCAAGCTATAAACTATGTTGCAAATATGTTTACAACTGATATTTCAAGGTATTCTATGTCAACTAAGGAAGAGGGAACTAATACTATAGTAACTTCATCCGCAGCATATGATGATTTGAATGACTTTACTAGTAAATTTAATAGTGATATATTTGATAAACCTGTTATTATTAAAGATGGTGATAATGTAACTATTACAATTGATCAAAAGGTTAAACTTGGTGGTGATTCACCTTCCACACCTATATATGATAATATAGATGTTATAATAAAACTTCCATTTGAAGTTACTGATAGTAACGCTACTGAAGTGAGCAAAAAAGAATATAAATGGAGTTTTAAAAAGGAAGAAGAGTTAAAAAGTATAAAACTTACATATAAAGAAGATAAGATTAAAGATAAAGTAAATGTTACAATAAATGATAAAAAATATAATTTTGAATATTGGTATATCATAGTTGGTGTAATAGTAATATTTATTATTGCATTAGTAAGTATTGTTTTAGTTAAGAATAAAAAGAACAATGTTGTTTAGGAGGAAATTATGACTTTTGAAAATTTTTGGACTATATTTAAAAAAATAATTGATATATGTATTGTATGGGTACTATTATATAATGTACTAAAAAATATTAGAAAAAATGTTAAGTTTTCTATGTTATTTAAGGGGATTTTAGCAATAGTTGTAATCAAACTTATAAGTGATTTCTTTGGACTTGTAACTGTTGGATTATTATTTGAATATATAATTGCTTGGGGACCTTTAGCTATAATAATTATTTTCCAACCAGAAATACGTAATGTATTAGAACAACTTGGAAAAAGTAAATTACTTGGTAGACATAAGGTATTGACTGTTACTGAAAGAGAAAAATTAGTATCTGAAATTGGTGTTGCAGTTGATTATTTAAGAAAAAATAGAATAGGTGCGCTTATTGTTATTGAAAGAGATACTCCACTTTCAGAATATATTGAAAAAGCAAAACAAATCTATGCACAAATATCTAATGAATTATTATGTGCAATATTTTTTCCAGATAATCCACTTCATGATGGTGGTGTAATAATTCAAGGTGATAAAATTTCTTGTGCAGGAGCTGTTTTTCCAACAACTGTTGATATGAAATTTAGTAAAAGACTTGGTACTAGACATAGAGCTGCAATAGGTATATCAGAAGAATCAGATTGTTTAGCAATAGTTGTTTCAGAAGAAACAGGTAGAGTATCACTTGCAGTTGGTGGTAAGCTAAATTATAATTTATCAGTAGATGAATTAAAACTTATGATATTAGATGAGTTAATGCCTAAATCTGAAACTTTTGTAGCAGAAAGTTATGAGGAGGATGATATTGATGAAATCGATTAAGAAGTTTTTTAAGAAAATATATAAATTTATAGATAAAAAAATAATAATACCAATAACTAAATTCTTTGTATTTATTGGTAAAAAATTAAAAATATCAGATAAACCATTAGAAGCTGCACTTACTAAAAAGAGTAGTATGATAATAATATCACTTGTACTTGCAGTTATAATATTTTTTATAGTTGATACTAGAAGTACAACATTACTAGAAAAGAATGCTGAAGTAATATATAATAGACCAGTAAAGGCATCATATAATGATGAAGAATATGTAATTGAGGGATTACCTAGTACTGTAGATATTACTTTAATTGGTACAAAAGCTAATTTATATCTTGCAAAACAACTTCCTACGCAAGACGTAATAGTTGATTTAAGTGATTTAAAACCAGGTGTGCATAAAGTAAATTTGAAATATAAACAATCTGTTGCATCTGTTGAATATAAACTTGATCCTTCTGTAGCAACAGTAGTTGTAAGTACTAAAAAATCTGAAACTAGAAATATAGAATCAGATACTATTAATTTAAGTAAACTAGATTCTAAACTTGCAATAAATAATATTAAATTAGATACAGATGAAGTAATTATAAAAGGTACTGAAGAAAAATTAGCTAAAGTTTCTAAAATAAAAGCTTTAGTAAATATAAATAATATGATAGATCCAAAAGCAGGAACAAATACATTAAAAGATGTACCTCTTGTTGCTTATGATGAAGATGGTAAAGTAATGAATGTAGAAATGGTTCCAAGTAAAGTAAATGCTACTGTAGAGATTGAATCTCCTAGTAAAGAAGTTCCAATAAAGGTAGTTACTGATGGTGAAGTTGTATTTGGTAAAGCAATTAAAAATATTGTTACAAGTGTTGAAAGAGTTACACTATATGGTGATTCAGCAACTCTTGAAAAGACAGATAGTATAGAAGTAAAAGTAGATGTAAATGACTTAAAAGCTAATAAACAATATACTAAGACAATAAAGAAACCTACAGGAATAAGGGAGATTTCTGTTAAGACAGTTAATATTACTGTTGAATTAGATGATGAAGCAACTACAGAATTATCTGGAGTAAGACTTGGATATGTTAACTTAGATTCTAGATATACAGTACAGGCTGTAGATGAAAAAGCAACTGAAATATCTGTAATATTAAAAGGTGTTGAATCTAATATAACTAAAATAGATGCAGCGTCTGTGGAAGCTTATGTTGATCTTAAAGGATTAGGCGTAGGTGAACACGAAGTTGAAATAAAAGTTAAAGGAAATGATTCAAAAGTAAAATATTCATCAAAAGTTAAAAAGACAACTATAAAAATCGCTGAAAAATAGCGATTTTTTTTCATATTTATTGACATATAAAATAAAATTTAGTAAAATCGTAATTGGTACATTTAATTAAACCCCCACATATAAATTGGCTGTGGGAAGGCTAATTTATGAAAAGAAAGGGAAAAGAAAATGAAAACATTTATGGCAAAACCAGCCGAAATTAAACGTGATTGGTATGTAATAGACGCTACTGGTATCAGCTTAGGTAGAGTAGCAACTAAAGCAGCATCAGTTTTACGTGGAAAACACAAAGCAATTTATACACCTAATGTTGATTGTGGAGATTATGTAATTATTATTAATGCAGACAAAGTTAAATTAACAGGAAATAAGCTTGAAGATAAGATGTATTATAATCATAGTGGATATACTGGTGGTTTAAGAGAAAGAACTGCAAAAGTAATGCTTGAAAGTTATCCTGAAGAAATGATGGAAAGAGCTATTAAGGGAATGCTTCCTCATAATAGACTTGGTCGTAAAATGGGTAAAAAATTATTTGTGTACAGAGGTTCTGAACACAAACATATTGCTCAACAACCAAAAGAAATGAAAGTAGACTAAGGAGGATTAATCATGGCAAGTAAGATTTATTATGGAACAGGTCGTCGTAAGACTTCAATTGCAAAAGTTAGAATGACATCAGGTAAAGGAAAGATTACAGTAAATGGCAGAGATGTTAATGAATATCTACCTTTTCCAACTTTAGTTATGGATTTAAAACAACCACTAGAAGCAACTAATACACTTGATAAATTTGATATCGATGTAGAAGTAAAAGGTGGCGGATTCCAAGGTCAAACAGGAGCAATTCGTTTAGGTATAACAAAAGCATTATTAGAATATGATAAAAATACTGATCCAGAATCAGAAACTTCATTTAGAAGAATCTTAAAAGCTAAAGGTTTCATTACTCGTGACTCAAGAGTTAAAGAACGTAAGAAACCAGGACTTAAAAAAGCCCGTAAAGCACCACAATTTTCAAAACGTTAAGATTGCAAAAAAAGATATCAGAAGATATCTTTTTTTATTTTAAATTTCTTTTGTTTATATATCCAATGACAGTACCATTTGATACAAAATATACTCTTTTATCAAATGATAAATTATGATTGTTTAAGAAACTTATCGTACTATTTATAATAGTTTGTTCTTTTCTTTCTTTTGTATTTATGTCATTAGCAAACTCATATCTATTATCTAGGTATAAGTAAATATAATCTTTATTTAATATTTTAAATCCGTTAAACATATTAATCACCATTAATATAATGGTTTTAATAAAAGTATATTATTCATTAAAATTCAAAATATTGATTTCTTGCTTTGTCAGAGCAATCTTTTCCAGTAATAAAAGACAAATTTAGAAAATAATCATCTAAAAACTCAATATTTTTATTATTAAATAAAACTTCATTAACTCCATTTATAATTCTTAAAGCCTCATTTGTTGCGTTATTATATAAATCAAAAAATGATTCAGTATGTTTTTCAGTATCATATCTAGGATGTGACCATACATTGTGATTTAGATTTAAATAATATTCATCATTATTTAATTTAACAGCGTATGTAATCGGAGTTGCTTTTTTTATCTTTTTAGATGTTATTTTATCAAATAAAGCATATATTCTATATTTTATTTTTAATGGATCATATCTCATTAAGTGATATAGAAATTTCATTGTTTTTATGCTTCTAAAAAAATATTTAGAAGCATTTTTAACGTTATATGTATTTTCAAATGTATAGTTTATTAGATTTATTAAATTGTCATTTCTAGTACAATTAAAGCAAAATCTATAATTTTTAAATTTACCAGGTTCTATATTTTCATTAATACTTATCATATATGCATCTATATATGTTTCGATAACACTATGAAGAGAGTTATATTTATATGTTTCTTTTTTCTTTTTTTCAAATATTCCGCCTTTATATATTACATATGGATGAATTATAGAATCCATTACATAATGACATATATATCCATATAAAAACGATAATGAATCACTATCATTTTCTAAGTTATTACTTTTAATATATTCAACTATATTTATAAAGAAATCTTTTGTATTTTTTCTATGAAACCTTTTAGATTCTTTCCTAATTTTACTAGCTTTTTTAAAGTTTAGTGAGTAATAAAAATAAAAAATATCATGTCCTTGTCCATATGTTTTCATATTTTCATTTGAATAGTTTAATTTTTCTTTTATATTATCATTTAATTTGTTGTATACATCTCTTGCAAAATAAGCATGAGTCATAGTTCCAGCCATGTTTATCACCTACAATAAAAATTATATCATATATATTAAAATTTATATATATTCTTTCGGGGTAACTATAAAATTTATTCTTTTTTGCTCTAAATCATTTAAAAAAATTCTATTTTCTGTTAAAATGGAATATAGTTATTAATTATATAAGGATGTGTTGTAATGGGTAAGATAATATCAATGGTAAATCAAAAGGGTGGTGTTGGTAAAACAACTACAAGTATTAATTTAGCTGCGTCATTAGGCTTATTAAACCAAAAGACACTACTAGTAGATTTAGATCCACAAGGAAATACAACAACACGTGTTGGTATTGAAAAAGGTGATTTATCTTGTAGTATTTATGACGCATTATTAGGTAATGTAGAACCTATTAAATCAGTAAAGAAAACTAAATTTAAAAATTTAGATGTAATACCCGCGACTATTAATCTAGCAGGTATTGATATTGAATTCTTAGATAAAACAAAAGAAGATTCAAACTTTTCAAAAGGTTCACAATTAAAGAGAGTATTATATGCGTTAAAAGATAACTATGATTATATATTAATAGATTGTCCTCCATCATTAGGTATACTTACAACAAATGCGTTAACTGCAAGTGATTCAGTTTTAATACCAGTTCAATGTGAATTCTTTGCACTTGAAGGAATAATGCAACTATTAAATACTATAAAGCTTGCGAGAAAAAAATTAAATCCTAACTTAGATATAGAAGGAGTTGTTCTTACAATGCTTGATTCTAGAACTAATTTAGGACTTGAAGTAGTAGAAAATGTAAGAGGATTTTTTAGAGAAAAAGTATATGATACAATAATACCAAGACTTATAAGATTAACTGAGGCACCAAGCCATGGTAAGCCTATTGCAAATTATGATCCTACAAGTAGAGGTACAGAAGCTTATATGAATTTAGCAAAGGAGGTAATTGAAAGAAATGCAAGAGAAGAGAAGAGCACTAGGTAGAGGGTTAGAGGAATTATTTAATGATGAAAATTTAAATTTTGATTCATTTGAAGAAAATATTGTGGAAGAAGCTAAATCAAATAATGAGGTGGTTGAATTACCATTATCTGAATTAAGACCAAATCCATATCAACCAAGAAAAATATTTGATGAGGAAGCATTAAATGAACTTGCTATATCAATAAAAGAACATGGTGTATTTCAACCTATTATTGTTAAAAAAAGTATAAAAGGATATGAAATAATCGCAGGTGAAAGAAGATATAGAGCATCTAAAATAGCTGGACTTGAAACTATTCCTGCAATAATTAGAGATTTTACAGATGATGAAATGATGCAAATATCTTTATTAGAAAATTTACAAAGAGAAAATTTAACTGCAATAGAAGAAGCAAAGGCTTATAAGAGTATTATAGAAGCATTAGGTTTAACTCAAGATGAATTTGCTAAAAAAATAGGAAAAAGTAGAAGTTATATAACTAATATGCTTGGGCTTTTAAAATTACCTGCATCAGTACAAGATATGGTTTTATATAATAAAATATCAATGGCACATGCTAGAGTTTTGAGTAAATTAGAAGATCCTAAGCAAATAGAAGCTTTAGCAGAAAAAGTAGTAAGTGAAGGAATAAGTGTTCATTCATTAGAGGAATTAACTCAAGGTAATGAATATAAAAAGTCTGTAAAAGTAGTTAAAAATAAAACAGATAATAGTGAATATAAATATATAGAAAAAGATTTAAAAGAAAAATTAGGTACAAGTGTAAAAATTAATAATAATAAATTAGTTATTAAATTTTCTAATGTACAAGATTTAAATAGAATTCTAGAAATAATGAATATATCTATTGATTAATGGAGGTAATTATGGAATTATTTGGTGTTCATATGTCTGAAAAAATATATATGCCATTAATAATTATAATAGTAGCGTTAATATTTAATATTATACTTAAATGTATAGTTAATAGTAAAATTAAAATTAGTACTAAGTTATCAAAGCATGAACAAAGAAGTAGAAAAACTGTACTTTTATTAATTCAAAGTATTGTTAAAACATTAATAATAGTAGTTGCAGTTCTTGCTATTTTACAAGTATTTGGTGTTAATACTTCTGCACTTGTTGCTGGAGTAGGAGCATTAAGCTTGGTTGTTGGTCTTGCTTTTCAAGATTTACTAAAAGATTATTTAGTAGGAGCTTTAATAGTAATTGAAAGACAATTTGCAATTGGTGAAATAGTAAAGATTAATAATTTTAAGGGTGAAGTAATAGAATTAACACTTAGAATAACTAAGTTAAAATCTTTAACTGGTGAAATATATATAATACCTAATAGATCTATTAGTTCTGTTGTAAATTATAGTTTAGCAAATAAAGTATTATTAATTGATGTTGGTGTATCTTATGAATCTGATATGGAAAAAGTAGAAAAGGTTTTAAATGATGTATGTTTAAAATTAAAGGAAACTACTAAAGAAATAAAAGGTGATGTAGTTTTAAATGGATTAAATTCTCTTGGTGATTCTGCAGTAGTTTATACTTTAAGTATACCAGTAAGTGAAAAAGATATATATTTTGTTAAAAGAAAGTCATTAAAGGAAATAAAAATGGCACTTGATAAAAATAATATTAAAATTCCATATCCTCAACTAGAGGTGCATTATGACAAATAATTATGAAGTTGGTTCTATAGTTGTAATGAAAAAAGGCCATCCTTGTGGCACTAATGAATGGGAAATTATTAGAACTGGTGTAGATATAAAAATAAAATGTATTAATTGTGGAAGAGTTGTTATGCTTCCTAGAATAGAATTTAATAAAAAATTAAAAAAGGTAATTGAGGTGAAATAATGGAAGGTAAGAAAAGAGAACTTCATCCAGCCTGGTTCTTTGCAATATTAAGTTTAGTAGTAATAGTATTAAGTTTTATATTATCATTATTAAATTTTCAAGGAACTGCGACTGAAGTTTCATCAACACTTAAAACTGCGACTAGTGTTATGACTGTTGAATCTTTATTAAGTGCGGATGGATTGAAATTTATATTTGGTGAATGTTTAAATAACTTTTTGAAATTTATGCCACTAGGTGCATTAATCATGGGGCTTGCTTCTGTTGGTGCTGGTATAAAAGTTGGATTATTCAAATCAATATTTTCAAAAATTGCTAAAGTAATCCCTAGAAAGACTGCATTCTTTATATTCTCATTATTATGTATTATTATGGGATTTAGTACAGATTTATCTTTTGTTATTATGGTTCCTGTAGCAGCATTATTATTTACTGAATATAAAAGAAGTCAAATAATTGGTATGACTATGGCATTTGTAAGCAGTACGGCAGGTTCTAACATTAATTTATTCATAACATCATTAGATTATAGCCTAGCAGAACTTTCTAAATCTGCAATAAATGTTGTAGATTCAGACTATGTATATAGCTACTCTGGGAACTTATTCTTTATAGTAATATCATCTTTATTATTAGCGTTATTAATATCTATAATTACTGATATATTAGCTAGAACAAAACCTGTTAGAATAGGTGAAGAAGAAATAGAAATAAGTGCTAGAGCAGATAAAAAAGGTTTAAGAAAAAGTTTAATAGCACTTGGAATAATGGCTATATTCTTTATATATTCTATTATACCTGGACTTCCATTATCAGGTTCATTGCTTGATAATACTCAGGATTTATATATAAATAAGTTATTTGGTGCAAATTCACCATTTGTAAGTGGAATATTATATATAGTTTCTCTTGCAATAATTATTTGTTCTATAGTATATGGTATAACTACAAAACAAGTTAAAAATGATAAAGATGTTATAAAACTATTTACTAATAGCTTAAATGGAATTGGTGAAATGCTTGTTCTTGTATTCTTTGCATCACAATTTGTTGCGTTATTTAAATATACAAATATAGGTAATGTAATTACTGTAAACTTATTTAATCTAGTAAAAACAATGGATTTATCATTTATTGTTCTTATGATTGTTTCATTCTTAGTAATATTAATTTCAAGTTTATTTGTAACATCAATATCAACAAAATGGACATATTTTGCTCCAACATTAATTCCTTTATTTATGAAATCAAATATAACTCCAGAATTTACAGGTGCATTATTTAGACTTGCATCATCCGCAACTAATATAATAACTCCAGTATTCTCATACTTTGTTGTATTTGTTGCATTCATTGGATTATATAGTAAAAATGATTTTAATATTAAAAAATGTTACAAGTTATTAATGCCATATTTTATTGCTGTTACAGTATTATGGCTATTCATAGTAATTGCTTGGTATGCACTTGGAGCACCAATAGGACCAAATGTATATCCAGTTGTATAAATACACTTTATAGTGTATTTTTTTGTTTTATGATATAATATTGTACTTAAAGAAGGGATATTATGGAAAATATAATTTTTAAAGAATTTAGAAAAGACAATAAAGATACATATAAAATATATAAATTAGCATGTGGATGGGATAAAAATAATATGTGGAAAACAAGTGAGTTTGATGATTTAGAACTTGATATGTGTTTTACAAGAATCTTAGGATTATATATTAATGATACAATTATTGGTCTTGGTACAATATGTTATTTACCTATAACGTGTAAAGATTATGTAACTATTTCTTATGTAATACGCCCAGAATATAGAAAAAAAGGATATGCAACAATATTAATAAATAAATTGATTGAAATTATTAAAAATATTTATAATGTGGAAAAAGTAAGAGTAGAAATATTAAAAGATAATATTGCAAGTATAACTCTTATAGAAAATAATAATTTTGATTTTTTAAATTTCGATGATGAGAAAATTACATATGAAAAAAAGTTAAAAATATAGTGGAAGATAATATTGTATTATGATATACTATTAAAGGAAATGAGGAGTTTTTATGGGATTAACAGCAGGAATAGTTGGACTTCCAAATGTTGGAAAGTCAACATTATTTAATGCAATAACTAAAAAGAATATATTAGCTGCAAATTATCCGTTTGCGACTATCGAACCAAATGTTGGAGTGGTAATAGTACCAGATGAAAGATTAGATGTATTGAAAAAGATGGTATCACCCGCAAGAGTTGTACCAACTTCATTTGAATTTACTGATATAGCTGGACTTGTAAAAGGTGCATCAAAAGGAGAAGGTTTAGGTAATAAATTTCTATCACATATAAGAGAAGTAGATGCTATTTGCGAAGTTGTAAGATGCTTTGATGATTCTAATATTACTCATGTTGAAGGTAATACTGATCCAATAAGGGATATTGAAATTATAAATTTAGAATTAATATTTTCTGATATGGAAATAATTGATAATAGGATAGGAAAAATAGAAAAGAAGGCTATTTCTACAAAAGATAAGGATGCATTAAATGAACTTGCACTTTTAAAGAAAATAAAAGTAGCACTTGAGAGAAATATTCCAGCAAGAAGACTTGAATATACCGAAGATGAAGAAAAAATATTAAAATCATTTAAATTACTTACAAAGAAACCAATAATATATATAGCAAATGTAGAAGAAAATGATATTGTTTTTGGTAATAGCTATGTAAATGCAGTAAAAGAATATGCAGTAAAAGAAAATGCTGAAGTAGTAATGCTTTGTGCTAAAGTAGAAAGTGAACTTAGTGAACTAGAAGATGAGGATAAAGCTTTATTCTTAGAGGATCTTGGAGTAAATGAAGGTGGTCTTGATAAACTTATTAAAGCAACTTATTCACTTTTAGGACTTGCAACATATTTTACAGCTGGATCAGATGAAGTAAAAGCTTGGACATTTAAAAAAGGTATGAAAGCTCCAGAATGTGCTGGACTAATTCATAGTGATTTTGAAAAAGGTTTCATAAAAGCAGAAGTAATATCATATGAAGATTATAAAAAATATGATGGTGAAAAAGGTGCTAAAGAAAATGGAAGGATGCGTCTTGAAGGTAAAGATTATTTAATGCAAGATGGAGATATTTGTTTATTTAGATTTAACGTATAAAAAAAGAGGATTATATTCCTCTTTTATTTTTTATAAATAGTAAAACAGCTCCCCCAGCACATACTAATGTAAATACACTTGCATAAATATATGCATTGCTTCTTTTTACTTCTGTCGTTATATTATTTGTCTGATAATTAGGTGCATCAATACCATCATATCCAGATGAAGAACTATAGTTAAATCCTTTATTATCAGTTGCAATTGCTATTACTAAACTTACTAATAATGGAACAAGTAATAAAATAATTATATATTTTGTAGCTTTTTTACCCATTTTTTTCAACTCTCAATCAATGTAAGTATATCATTAATATTATTAAAAATCAATATTTATTATTTACAATATTGTTTTGATTTGTTATAATATTCTCGCGAGTAATTATTTACTCTCTGCCTATTATATATAGGCCATTAGTCCAAAGGGAGGTGTAAAAAATGAAATATGAAATCTTATTCATTGTTAGACCTGATTTAGAAGAAAGCGCTATTAAAGCTACATTCAAAAAATTTGAAGAAGTTTTAACTAGTAATGGTGCTAAAGTATTAAGTTCTAAAGAAATGGGTCAAAAAGAATTAGCATACGAAATAAAGAAACATAAAAGTGGATATTATTTCTTAATTAATGTTGAATCTGATGTTAATGCTATTAACGAATTTGATAGATTAGCAACAATAAGTGAAGAAATAATTCGTCATATTATAATTAAATTAGATAAATAAGAAAAGTAGGTGTCATATGAATAAAGTAGTACTAATAGGAAGAGTAACAAGAGATCCTGAGTTAAGATATACTGCAAGTAATATACCAAGTGTTAGATTTACTTTAGCAGTAAATAGACCATTTGAAAATCAAAGTGGTCAAAGAGAAGCAGATTTTATTAATATTATTGTTTGGAGAAAACAAGCAGAAAATGTTAAGAAATATGTTACTAAAGGAAGTTTAATTGCAGTTGAAGGTAGAATTCAAACTGGCAGTTATGAAAAGGATGGTCAAAGAGTTTATACAACAGATGTAGTCGCAGATAATGTACAATTCTTAGAATCAAAAGCGCAATCACAAAATAGAGTTGATAATGATGTAACTCCATCAGATTTTGCTTTTAATAATAATAGTACACAAACTACTGACATGAGTGAAGAAGTATTCGCAGATTTCGGAGATTCAGTTGAAATAAGCGATGACGATATAGCATTTTAAATTATAGAGAAGGAGGGTTAACCTTGGCAGAATTTAGAAGAAAAAGAAAAAAAGTATGTCAATTATGTGCTGGTAAAGATTTAGATTACAAAAATGCAGAAGATTTACGTAAATATATAAATGAAAAAGGTAAAATATTACCAAGAAGAGTTACTGGAACTTGTGCAAAACATCAAAGATATGTAGCAATGCAAATTAAAAGAGCACGTATGATGGCTATATTACCATTTACTAAATAGTTTTGATTTTTCAAGACTATTTTTTTGTTGCTATATTTGCTGACATAATATTAAAAATGTTGTATAATATTTATGCGTAATTATTTTTAGAAAGAAGGTTTTTTATGAAAGTAATATTTATAAAAGATGTAAAAGGGCAAGGTAAAAAAGATGAAATAAAAGAAGTTAAGGATGGTTATGCTCAAAACTACTTAATAAAAAATGGTTATGCTATTAAATATACTCCTAGAAGTAATGAAATATTAAATAGAGAGTTAAAATCAAGAAAAGATGAAGAAGATAAATTAATAGAAGAATCTAAAAAAATAAAAGAAAAAATAGAAAAATTAGATATTAAATTTAAAGTTAAAACTGGTAAAATGGATAAAGTTTTTGGAAGTGTTTCTTCAAAACAAATATCTGAAAAGTTATCAGAGTTAGGTTATAAAATAGATAAAAAGAAGATTATAATTGAAGATTCTATTAGTTCTCTAGGGACTCATAATGTAAAGATAGAATTACATTCAAAGGTATCAGCAACTATAAAAATAACTTTAGTAAAGGAGTAGTGATTAGATGGATAAGAGAAATATTCCATATAGTTTAGAAGCAGAACAATCTGTTATTGGTTCAGCATTTCTTTCAAAATATGCACTACAAAAAATATGTGACGAACTTACTAGAGATGATTTTTATTTAGATGCACATATGAAAATATATGATGTATTAGAAGAACTTAATAATGAAGGTGTTCCTGTAGATATAACTATTGTTATTGATAGACTTGAAAAAAATAAAACTTTATCTAGCATAGGTAATATTGAGTATTTACTTGAAATTATTAATTCAGTACCTAGTGCATCAAATGTTGATTATTATATAAATATTGTTCATGAGAAAGCACTTTTAAGAAGATTAATCAGTGTTTCAAATGATATTGCAACAGAGTCAATGCTTGAAAATGGTAATGTTAATGATATATTAGATGGTGCTGAAATGAAGATTTTAAATGTAGTTAAAACAAGGAGATCATCTGAATTTCATAAGATTCAAGATGTTATATTTAAAGCACAATCTGATTTGGAAAAATTGGCAGAACAAAAAGGTGAAATTACTGGTTTACCAACAGGTTTCTATGAAATTGATAAAGTAACATCTGGTCTTCATGAAAATGAACTCATAATAATAGCCGCAAGACCAGCAATGGGTAAAACTGCATTTGCACTTAATATTGCAACTAATATTGCAAAAACAACAAAGAAAGCAGTCGCACTTTTTAACTTAGAAATGAATGCAGAACAATTAGTAATGCGTATGTTTTCATCCCTTGGTCAAATAGAAGGATCTAAATTAAGAACAGGTAAACTTGATAATAATGATTGGAAAAGATTAAGCGAAGGTATTAGTCAAATTGCAGATACAAACATATTTATAGATGATACACCTGGTATAACTATTGGTGATATTAGAAGTAAATGTAGAAGACTTGCTGCGTCAAAAGATGGCCTTGGAATTGTAATAATAGATTATTTACAATTGATTTCTGGTGGAAGTAAATATGCTGGTAATAGACAACAAGAAGTATCAGAAATATCAAGAAGTTTAAAAATAATGGCAAAAGAATTAGGTGTTCCAGTAATTGCACTTGCGCAGTTATCTCGTGCTGTTGAAGGAAGAGATGATAAAAGACCTATAATGAGTGACTTAAGAGAGTCTGGTTCAATAGAACAAGATGCGGATATTGTTTCATTTTTATATAGAGATGATTATTATAACAAAGAAGCAAGAATGGATAATAATATAAGTATTAGTGAATTTATAATTGCAAAACATCGTAATGGACCTACAACAACTATTGAACTATTGTTTAAGAAAAATACTAGTACATTTTCAAATTATATGAAACAAGAAGAAAATTAAGGAGTAAAAATATGAATAAACTAAAGACTTATTTACCTATAGTAATTTCAGTAATAGTATCTTTAGCAGTATTTATTTCATTAAGTGCTGTAAAAAAAGATACATATTCTCCAAAAGAAGTATACAATGTATATCTAGATGGGAAATTACTAGGTGCAGTAAATTCAAAAGCCTCTTTAGAAAAATATATAGATAAAGAACAAAAAGAATTAAAAGAGGATTATAATGTTGATAAAGTATATGTTCCAAATGGTATTGATATAGAAAAATGCGTTACTAGTACTGAAAAAGTATCATCGGAAAAAGAGATATATGAAAAGATTAAAGCTAAGAAGAGTTTTACTATTAAAGGATATGTAGTAACAATTACAGATTCAGAGGGTAATGAGAAAAAAATAAATATTTTAAAGAAAAATTTATTTGATAAAGCAGCTAAGAAGGTACTTAAGGTGTTTGTTGATTCTAAGCAACTTTCTGATTATAAAAGTGGTAATAAGACTGAAATAAAAACTACAGGTAGTGTAATAGAGAATATTTACATAAACGAAACTATCACTATTAAAGAAGCATTTATATCAACAGATGAACTTATATTTAATGATGTTACTACTTTAACTAAATATTTATTATTTGGTTCTTTAGATAAAGATCAAGAATATATTGTAAAACCTGGTGATACAATTGAAACAGTTGCATTTAATAATAAACTAGGTGTTGAAGAATTCTTAATAGTTAATCCAGAATTTACTAGTAGTAATAATTTGCTTAGTGTAGGTCAAACTGTTAGTATTGCACTTATTGATCCTATGTTTAAAATAGTTGTTGAAAAACATATCGTAGAAGATATGGATAAACCATATGAAACAGTGTCAAAAAATGATTCTAATTTATATTATGGGCAAACTAAAGTGGAAACAGAAGGTGTTAATGGTGTTCAAAGGGTAACATCTAAAGTTAAATATGTTAATGGTGAAGCTCAACCAGCTGTTATAACTAATGTAACAACTTTATCAGAGCCTGTAAATAAAGTTGTATTAAAAGGAACGAAAAGTTATGGCTCAAATTATTCTGGCGGTGGAAGCCCTGCAGTTGTTTCTGGTGAATGGGGATGGCCAACAATATCACCTTACATAATAACAAGTTATTATGGTTATAGATGGGGACGTTTACATGCAGGAATTGATATATCTGGTTGTGGATTTGGTTCTCCAATATATTCAATTGGTGATGGTACTGTATCTGCTGTTACTAATAATTGTGCTGATAGAGGATATTATGGTAGTAGTTGTGGTGGCGGATATGGTAATGCTGTAAGAATAGTGTATTCAAATGGTATGGAAATTATTTATTCACATATTATGGGAAGTAATATAAGAGTTTCTGTGGGACAACACGTTTCAAAAGGTCAAGTAGTAGGATATATGGGAAATAGTGGTAGCTCAACTGGTACACATTTACATTTTCAAGTAAATATGCCTGGAGGTTCTGTAAATCCATTAACTTTGTATAAGTAATGAAAGTATGTGTTTTATCATCTGGTAGCAAGGGTAATAGTACCCTTGTTATTACAGATAAAGTAAAAATATTAATTGACCTTGGAACAACTACTTCATATGTAGAAGCAGCATTAAATAATTTAAATATAGATGTTAAAGAAATATCGTACATTCTAATAACACACAGCCACGTAGATCATATAAAAGGATTAAAAGTATTTATAAAAAGATATAATCCAGTTATTTTAGTTACAGAAGACATGAAAAATGTTTTAGAAAAAGAACTTGGAAATTTTAAATATGAATATTATGAAGATAAAAAAGCTATAATTGATGATTTAACTGTAAATGTAATTAAAACATCACATGATGCGGAAGAATCAATAGGATTTGTACTTACAAATAATAATTCATCAATGGTTTATATAACAGATACTGGATATATTAATCAAAAATATTTTAAAATTTTATCAAATAATAACTTATATGTACTTGAAAGTAATCATGATATAAAAATGCTTATGGATGGACCTTATCCATATTATTTACAACAAAGAGTAAGAGGAGATAAAGGACATTTATCAAATAAACAAGCAAGTGATTACTTATGTAAATTTATTGGTGATAATACTAGAAAAATCGTTTTTGCACATATTAGTGAACACAATAATTCATATGAAAAAGTAATTGAAACATTTAATGAAGAATTATCTAAAAATGATATGATATTTAATGATGTTTTAATTGCTAAACAAAATGAAGCAACGGAAGTTATAGAAGTATGATAAAAATAATAACTGTAGGAAAAATAAAAGAAAAATATTTAACAGATGCAATAAACGAATATTTAAAAAGACTTAGTAAATATACTAAAATAAATTTAATAGAAGTTCCTGATGAAAATTTTGATATAACTAAAACACTTGAAACAGAAAAGAAAAGTATATTAAAGTATGTAAGTGAAAAAGATTATATTATTACAATGGAAATAGAAGGAAAGGAACTTTCAAGTATAGAGTTTGCAAAAAAAATAGATGAAATTCAAATAAATAATAGCAATATATGTTTTATAATAGGTGGATCATATGGTCTATCAGATGAAATAAAAAAGATGAGTAATTTTAAATTATCATTTTCAAAAATGACATTTCCTCATCAATTATTTAGATTAATTCTTTTAGAACAGATTTATAGAGCATATAAAATAAACAATAATGAATCATATCATAAATAGAAAGTTAGAAATTCTAACTTTTTTTAAATATTACAAAAAATGAATTATTGTAGAAGATTTAGTTTGAAAGTAAAAAAATAGATATAACAAATAAGTAAAATAG
>CAKPCA010000016.1 GCA_934141145.1 uncultured Bacilli bacterium | reverse complement strand
GTTGTGCAATAATTTTTTATTGTTTACTTTTTTGATTTTTTTACAAAAAACTATTGACTATTCATAGTTGGTCTCCTAAATATATTTTAAATATTTTATAACTAAACTTCCTTTTTTAGTTTCATTAACTATTCCTATAAATTTATATTTACCATATTTTCTTATACTGAATATATCATTTTCTTTTAAACTATATGTTGGTTTAGTTAACATTTCATAATTTAAATAAATTTCATTATTTTTGATTTTTTCTAAAGTATTTCCTCTACTTGTATTAATAATTTTAGAAATTACTACATCCACTCTTAAGCTTGGTACTATAGCTACGCATTCTTCATATTCTTGTTTATAATCTTTTAAATAATTATTATCTTTTTCTATTAACTCAACAGGTGTATTTTTTATTCTTAATAAATTTGATAGTACATAATTTTCTACACATTCTAAAACTATAATAAAATATCTATCATTCCAAATAACAACATCACCAAACATTTCATCAGATATATTAAGTGAATAAAGAGTCCCAAGTATATCTTGATGTCTTAATTTTATATTAGATTTAATCTCATATATTTTTACATTTGGCATTTTGTTATATAAAATTATTTTTGTTGCACTATCAAATGGTATATAAATATTATAATTTACACCTTTTAATTCATGTTTTAATCTGTTTAGATATTTAATCTCAACAAAATTAGTGCTACTTGAATATAATACTTTTTCTACCATTTTCTCTACTGTATAAATAATAATCACCTTTTCTTTATAAAAATTATAACAAAAAAAGTATTAAGCTACTAGTCTTAATACTTTATTAGGTTAAATAAATTTTATCATATCTTCTATTTACTACATCAAAATCTAATATATAAAATAAATTTCTAACATATTCTTTTTTATCAGTTTTATATTGAAGATAATATGAATGTTCCCAAACATCAATTACTAAAAGAGGAACAAAATCAATTAATGTTAATTCTTGATGTTTTTCTATTTGAATTATAAGTAATTTTTTTAAATATGTATTATATCCAAAAACTACCCATCCTGGGCCTTCTATATTTAAAATAGATGCATTAAGTTCATTGATAAAAGCATCATACGATTTAAAATCTTTTATGATATGTGCTTTTAATTCTTTACTTAATAAAGTTTTATTTGGCATAGGTGTTAAATTTTCAAAAAATAAACTATGAAGTATATAAGCATTAGCATTAAAAGATAATGATTTTGATAGTTTTTGTATATTAGTAAAATCATCTTTAATTCTATTATCATTAAAGTCATCAATCAATTCATTTAAGTTATTGGTATATCCTTTATAAAGAGTATTATAGTGATAATTAAACATATTGCTATCATAATAAGGTTCTAAATCTTTATAATTATATTTTAATTTAATCATTTCATACATATATTCCACCTATTAAAATATATGAAAAAAAGATATTAATATATCTTTATTATTTTATTAATTCATTATATATTTCATCAAATGCATTTAAAAACTCTTCTATTTCTTTATTTGTTGTTAAATGTGAAATACTTACTCTTAAAGTACCTCTTGATAATTCTTCATCTTTAGTTAATGCATACACTACTTTTGATACATTATTTTTAGATGAACATGCGGATTTTGTACTAATATATATATCTTTTTCTTCTAACTTCTTAGAAAATATTTCTGAACTTACTCCTTTTACACTAAAATTTAATGTATTATAAATACAATTACTTTTACTATTTATTACTACTTTTTCATATTTACTTAGTTTTTCTCTTAGCTTTTCATTCATTTTTTTTAAATATTTATTATTAGTTTCCATATTTGAAATAGCAATTTCTAAAGCTTTTTTTATTGATAAAATTAAAGGAAGAGCTGGTGTACCACTTCTATAAATAGTAGTACTTTTTCCACCTAAAATAAGTGGTTCTAATTTTATATTATCTTTTTTTATAAGTACTCCAATTCCATTAATACCATAAAATTTATGTGGTGAAAATGTTATTAAATCAACATTTTCAAAATTGGTATTTAATTTGCCAATACTCTGAGTAGCATCTGTATGAAAATAACAATTTTTATGTTTTTTTACTACTTTTGAAAGTTTTTCTATATCCATAATCATACCAGTTTCGCTTTCAACACTAGTAATACTTACTAAAGTAATTCTATCGTCAATTAAGCTTTCAAGTTTTTCTATATCTATTTCACCTTCACTATTCACATCTAAAATATCAACATCAATTCCCTTGTTAAGTAAATAATTGACAGGTGCAATTATTGAAGAATGTTCAATAGATGTTGTTATTATATGTGAATTTGAATATTTTGCTGCAAAACCTTTTATTACAAGATTATTACTTTCAGATGAACCACTAGTATAAATTACATTTTCATTTTTGCAATTAAATACATTTGCAATATAACTTGTTGCTTCATCTATTTTTTCTTTTGCTTCAAGACCTAATTTATGAGTAGAATTTGGATTAGCATAATATAAAATACTATTTAAATTAAAATCCTCTAGTACACTTTTATCCACAGGACAATTAGCTGCATAATCTAAATATATCATTTTATCACCTACTTTTGTACAATATAATTATACAAAATTTAAATAAAATTCTCAAGAAAAAGATATTAATTAATACATTTTACTACTCCAATTATTTGGAAAATCAATAACATCTTTAGGATCTATCATAGTTGTCTCTTCCATATCTAAATACCCTTTATACATAGTTAAGTGTAAATGTACTCCAGTTGCGACACCTGTTTGTCCCATTATTCCAATAATAGTATCTTGGGTAACATTTTGCCCTTTTCTAACATTTTTCTTTTCTAAATGATAATATGCGGAAGTATATTTCTGATTATTATATGTATGATAGATTATTACATAATTTCCCATTGAAGAATTATTACCAGTTTTTGCAACTACACCTGGAAGAATTGGATATATATTTTTATCACTACCTGCCATATCTATACCTGAATGAAATTTATTTTCATTTGTTACTGGATGAATTCTTGTGCCATAATTACTAGTTATAGTACCATTATTAATAGGTCTTTCAAATTTTATATTTTTAATGCAAATTGCATACAAAGTTATATCTTTATCAACTATTATATCTTTATCGTATTTAATACCAGTGCCATCTTTTTTTGTATTCCAAAAGCAAGTATATCCTTCTTTTACAATTTGTACAACATTAGTATTTACGCTATCTTCATAATTTGCTTTTATACTCATATTTTTATTAAATACATATGTATTTTCAATTATATTCTCTTCTTCATCTGTCCAATTTTTAAACTTTCTTAAAATAAAATCTTCATTTTTATCTATTACTACATCATTATTATTTAAGTCGTATGTGATTTTATAACTTGCACTTGGTTCTTCTAATTTCATTTTTGTATTATATGCTAAATTATATTCTTTTACTTCCATACTATTATCATATATTCCTTTATTTGGATCTACTTTTAAAGTATATAAATTAATATCCCATTTTGCATAATATGTAGCATTTTCTATTACTATATCGTTATCTACCTTTTCTTTAAATGATGAATCTTTATACCATCCATTAAATGTATATCCTTCTCTTATTGGATCTTCATTCATTTTAATTTTTTCATTATAATTTTTATTTATTTCATCTATATTTTCTTCTCCTTCTGAAATGCTTAAATCATATATTTCTAAATACTTTTCATCTTTTATATTTTCATCAAATTTAAATATAAATTCACCATCACTATCTTCATTTAATTTAAATGTCTTAGTAATTCTTTTAAAATTTTCATTAACTTTTACTTTTGTTAAATCATTTTCAAAACCAAGTTCTATTTCCTGTTCAATATTTGTTTTTAAATAAACACTATATGTATAGATTTTATCTTTTTCTAACTTTATATTTTCATTATATCTTAGAATATTATTAGTTAAGTTAAATTTATATATATTTTGATTTAAAAATAATTCTTCATCTAACAATATTTCGTAATCTTGATTCCAATATTCTTTATTATCTAAATCTTTGTATAAATTATCTTTTAAATAATTATAATCATATTTTATAACATAACTATTTATAGAATAGTGTGCATATAATGTTTGATTTCTTTTATTTGTTACTACATCTGTACTTTCTATTTTCTTATTATCTTTTGTATACCAACCTAAAAGAGTATATCCTATTTTAGATGTTTCTGGAAGTTCTCCATAATTTTCTAGGTATGTTACTTCTTTACCTTTTATATTTTCAATACCACCATTATATTTAAAAGTAACCATATATTTTAGTTTTTTTATTTCTTCCTTACTCTCTTCTTTGTTCTCTTCCTTTACTTCATTTTTAGTTTCATTGATTATCTTTTCTTCATTTTTTGGTTCTTCTTTAATTAGTTCTATTTTATAATTTTTATTATTCTCTTCTGTTTGCGTCTTTTCATTTTCTACTTTTTCCTCCTTAATTACTTTTTTATTTTTTTCATCTACTACTTTTGTTACATCTTTTACATCATTTTTATAATTAATTGTTATAAAAATGATAATAAATAAAATAACAAAAAATAATATTCCTAAAAAAATATATTCTTTTTTCATAAAATACCTCCTTCAAAATATATATTTGCTTTATTTAGATAAAAATCCCCTAAAAAAAATAACTAATCTTAAAAAAATTAGTTATTTTAATCAAAAACGAATGATAATTTGCCATCATCTTCTAATTTTAGTCTTGCCTTAAACTCTTTATTATTTTTAGAAATAAAACCTTCTATAACAGGAGATATTTTATTTTTTAGTATTTCACCCGCAACATTTTTATTAATTATTTTTTTACATATCATAGTACTTATTTTAAAATTACATCCATCTTTATAACCAATACATCCATAGTTATATTTTCCTTTTATTACATCTTTACCACATAATGGACATTTTCCTATTACTTCTCTATAAAAACCTGTATCATTTTCAGTATTTTTACTATTAAATACTTCACTTATTTCCTTTTCTGTTAAAAGTACAACATCGTTAATACTTATATTACCTTTATAAACTTGTTTTAATCCTTTACCAAGTTCACTAGTTTTATATTTATCCATACTTATATTCATTTTTTTAAGTTCTTCAATTAAATATTTACCATCAGGAAGTATAGTATAAACATCTTTTTTAAGAGCAATATATTTACTATTAATTGCGTTATTTATAATACCTGTTCTTGTTGCTTCTGTTCCAAGTTCTAATCCTTCAAATATTGCTTTATAATCTTCTGTATCATCTTTATTTTCATCCATTTCTTCATCTACTTTATTTTTATCTTCTTTAAATGGATTTTTTAAATAATTATTAAGTGTCTCAATTGTATAGTGTTTAGGAGCGGACTTCTTTTTTTCTTTTGGTTTAAAATTTATATTTACTTCATCACCAATATTTAATGAAGGAAGTACTTTATCATTTTTATTATAATCATCATATTTAGTCCAACCTTTTTCTATTATTACATTACCTTTTAAAGTAAATTCTTCTTTATCGCCTAGTTTTATTACTATTTCTGTTTTTTCTATTTTACATTCTTCTGCTGCAAATACAGAGACAAATCTTCTCATAACAGCAGTATATACTTTTATTTCATCTTCACTCATATTTTGTTTATTAGGTATTTTATAAGTTGGAGTAAGTGCTGAATGAGACTCTATTTTACTATCATCAAATATAGTTTTTTTATCTTTAAATTTTACTTTATAACCTAGTTTTGATACTACTTCTAATATACTTTTTATTTTATCTTTTTCATTAGTTGCTAAATACTCTGAATTTGTTCTAGGATAAGTTAAATAACCTTCTTCATATAGTTTTTGTACTATTTTTAATGATTGATCCATAGGCATTTTATATTTTTTACCTAAGTAATTTTGAAGTTTTGTAAGTGAATATAATTTACCTGGAGCAAGTGTATCTTTTTTTACTGTTTTTTTAGTTACTACTGCTTTTTCTTTATTATATAACTCACATAATTTCTTAGCGTCTTCTAACTTTTCTTTATCAAATTTTTCTTTTGAATTAAGTTCTACTACTTCACCATTTGTTTCTTCATTAGATGCTATTCCATAATATATATCTGGAATAAATTCTTCTATTTGTTTATCTCTATCATATATTGCTTTTACTATTGGAACAATTACTCTTCCTACTCTTAAAAGTGTTCCTGTTTTAAGTGTTGCATATCTTGTTAAATTAACTCCATAAAGCCAGTCAACATAAGTTCTAGCAAATCCTTCATTAGCTAGATTATCATATTCTTTTTCATCTTTCATTTCAGTTAATGCTTTTTTTACAGTTTCTTCTGTTTGATCTGGAAGCCATAATCTTACTAGTTTTTTTTCACTATTAAGGGCACTATTTATACATAATCTTACAATTATTTCTCCTTCTCTATCCGAGTCTCCTGCATTTACTATAGTATCAACATCTTCTCTATTTACAAGTGTTTTTATTATGTTAAATTGTTTTAATACTCCATCATCAATATGTTTTCTTTGATCTTTTTTTAAATTAAATTTAAACTCTTTAGGATAAAAAGGAAGATTGTCCATTTTCCATTTTCTATCTTCTAAATTATCATAATCTTCTATGTCATATAGGGTAAATAAATGACCAAAAGCCCATGTTACTAAATAATTTTCATTTTCAAAATATCCATCTTTTCTATTCATTTTTCCAATACCTGAAACTATGTTTCTAGCAAGTGATGGTTTCTCCGCAATTATTAAAATCATTTTTTACCCTCCTTCTTTTTAATTGTACTATAATTTTTCATTTTTTTCTATTAAAAAAGGAATTTAATCATTCCTTAAGTTATTCGTATTATATATTCTCTATATATTATTGTAATTGTACTCTATGTCACCATCATCATATATAGTGAAATTTTTTATTCCAAGTTTTTCAATTACATTTATTAATTCATTGACAATATATTCTTTATTTTCATTGCTTTTTTCTGTTAACTTTCGATATTCATTTAATTTAAAATAAAATTCATCAATTATATCTTTATTGATATTAGTATAATCATAATATAATTCTAATGCTAATGATCCTTTAAATATGAATTTATCAGCGTCACATTTATTAATCTCTATATTGTTCATTATATACTAGTTACTTTTTTAAGCCTTCTATAAACTCAATTAATTTTTTATTACAATTTTCCTTTATTATAATAACGCCTTGATTTTGGCTTAACATAAGATAAAAGTTATCCTTTGTTTCAAGTATTTCATATAAATCTTTATAAAATACTTTATATTCATGTTTTTTTGTTTTTTGAATCATATAATCTTTGTAAAAAATTAATTTCATATCTAATAAATCTGGATCATTTTTATTTATCTTTTTATATGTACTTTTCACACTTATTTTTTGAAATAATTTTAAAAATAATACTGCTATTACAAATCCTACAAAATATGCTAGAAACAAACTAATAGTTTCTATTGTACTTAAATTTGCTTTAGGTAAAATAATAAATACAACAAGAAGTATAGATACTATTAATGCAAGTAATCCTCTTATAAAATTAACTTTTTTAAATAATGTTTTATTATATTTCTTATACTCATCAATTGTTATTTTTGTATTTGTTTCATATAATTTCATTTTATTACCTCACTTTATTTTTTATAATATATATCAATATCTACAGTACCATTTATACCATCTACTTTACCAGTATCTGTAATTTGCCAATAACTATATTTTCCTTGATAATTAGTACTACTTGCATAATGCGCAAGCCATGTATCATGATTATTAGAAAGCCATATTTTTTCTAAATAATTTTTACTACCATAAAGAAGTCCTTTATATCCTTTTTTGTTTACTTCTTTAATAAATTCATCTGCCATAGATGTTAAATTATAAAAACTTAAGTTATATGAATTATAATCTGCAAAATCTTCCCAATCAAATGCGATAGGTAAAGATACATCATAATTTCTTATTTGTTTTAATACCCATTTTGCATCTTCTTTTGCTTCTTCTTTATTTGATGCATAAGAGTAATAATATATACCTACTGGAATATCATATTTATTTGCATTTTCTATATTTTGTTTAAACTTACTATCTAGTACTCTTTCCCCTTTAGTACCTTTCATGTAACCTACTCTTATAAATACAAATTCTACTCCTGAATCTTTTAACTTTTTAAAGTCAATATCACCTTGCCACAAAGACACATCAATTCCTATTTTAGTATCTTCTTTCTTATATTTTTCTTTTATATCATTAAACATTGTATAATTTACTTTTGAAGAAGATGTACTACTCTTTTTTGGTTCATATACTTTTAGTACAAAGTCTTTTGTAGTAACATTATTACTACTATCTGTTGCTTTAAATGTTAATGGATAATTATTTATAGTATTTAAATCATATTCACCAATTATTTCACATTTGGGTTTATTATCATAATTATCCCCACATAATATATCTTCTAAAAGTGTATCTTTGCTTCCTTTTGTAACATAATAACTATCATTTAACCATATAACAGGTGAAACAGTATCTACTACAGAAATATCATATGAATATTTTACTTTAATATTATCATCATTTATAAATTCAAAATCTATATTTTTTTCTCCAAGAGTACTTGAATCTATAATATAATCATCAATTATTTTTCCATTTATACTTTTTATATAATCTGATACTTTTTTCTTATCATTAAACTCTAAAGTCATATCATCTACCAGAGTAACTTCTATTTTTGCATATTTAATTCTTAAATAGGAATATAATTTAAATGATATAATTCCAAGTGTTATTACCCCTAAAATTATACAAGTAATAGTCAGTATTTTCTTTTTCATATTAACCTCACATATCTTACTTAAGATTATATCATTTATGTTTATTTTTTTAAAGAATATTACATAAAACAATTTTTATTTTATTAATATTTTTGATTTAGGTCTATCTTTTTGCCATGTATCTAATAATTCTTTTGGTATATATCCATTATTATTTATGCATACTCCAATTTCATTTTTTCTTTCTGGATTACCATGAAAATCACTACCTCCAGATACTAACAAATTTCTTTTTTTTGCAAAAGATTTTATATAATCAATTTGCTCCTTAGTAAAATCATAGTAATAACATTCAATACCATCTATTTTCTTATATTCATCATATAATTTATCTAAAAATTCTTCTGTGTTTTCAAGTTTATAAACATAAGGATGAGCCAAAAATAATATTCCTCCATTTTCATGAATAATATTAATAACTTCATCTATACTTGGGTCATATTTGTAAAAATTACCTGAAAATATATTGCTTGGAGCGCATACACATTTTCTAAAAAATTCCTTCCCTGTTTCAGAATATAATACACCTAATTTTTTCTTTAATTCTTCTTTATTATTAAACAACAATATATCATCATATAATTTTGATTCAAATCTTGGAATTTTTAAATTTTTCCTATATTTACTAGGATATTTTATATTTAACTCATCAAATGTTTTTAAAGTATTTCTAGCACATTCTATTCTAATTTGTTTCCAGTCTACGCTTTCTCTTTTGTTTATGAAAAGCTCATTAACCTTTTCTACATTATCAAAATCATAAGCAAGTAATTCTATTTTTTGACCATGAAAAGATGTAGTTATTTCCATACCTACTTTTATATCACCACTAAAATTATTTCTAACATTTTCATCCATTAATTCTATATGGGCTTTGCAGTTATCATGATCTGTAATAGATATAACTGATAAACCTTTTTCTTCTGCCATTTTTAGTAAAGTACTTACATCATATACTCCATCAGAATATAATGAATGCATATGTAAATCTATTTTTTCCATTTATATCCCTTCTTTAAGTTTTATATTTTATCACGAAGATGAAAAAAAGCAAAATCATTTTTGCTTTCTTAATCTATTTATTAATTTCAACACCATTTACATATAATTTATATCCGTTAAAATCAATATTACTATTAGTTGTATCTTCATTATCTAAACTAGTTATATAACTATCGCCAGTTAATGTTATTTTAGATGTTTTATCTAGTTTTAACTTAATACTTTTTGCCTCATTTTTAGCATTTATTGCGCCTTCATATTTACTATTATCACTTATTGTCATATCAAGTGTTGAAATAGAATCTATTACTATATTACCTTTTACAGATTGATTAGTCATTTTTAATACTACATTTCCACCATTTGAATTAGTATTTCCCCAAGAGTCTTTTTGCGCTCTTAAAAAATTACCATCACTGTCATTATTAACTATAGTATTATTTTCTAAAGTAATACTTGCACTTGTATTAGTTACATAAAATGTATCTCCATTATTAGTAGTTATTGTACTATTTTTAGCTATAAATTCTGAAGTACCATTATCTGCATCTCCACTCATAGATTGATATAAAAATATATTTTTATATGTTGTTGATTTACCATTTAATTTGGTATTATTATCTGTTAATGTAACATTATCTAAACTTACTTTATTTTTTCCTTCAATAACTATACCTTCTGATGCTTCTGAAATTAGTTTTGCATTACTTACACTTATATCTGCGGTTGAATAAACACTTGGTGAACCTACACCTGTTGTTTTATAGGTACCCTTATTTACATTAACTACTCCACCACCTCTATCTGATCTAATTGCAGCGGATGATGTGCCACTTGTATTTATAGTTAAATTAGTAGCATTCATGCTTCCACCACCTGTTGTCATTATTCCACCAGAATTATCTTTTGTAGTAGTAATTTTTGAATCACTTATATTAACAATTGTTCCGTCACCATTAGAAGAAGTTGTAGAAGCTGTACCACCATAACTAAATACACCATTTGCTCCTGTAGCATCTGTATTAATTACTGCATCTTTTATAGTTAAAGTAGATCCATCTTTTGCAATTATTGCAGAGTTATTACCATAAAAACTAGTACTATCTCCTGAAGATGAATCACCAGTTTTATTTACAGTAACATTTGAAATAGTAGATTTTGCATTACTTACAAGAATTGCATTAGTATCTTTTTTTTCTGAACTATATGTACCACTATCTATGTTTTCATCACTAGTAATTTCTTTTTCTGAAGAATATGTTATGTTTTGGTTATTATTCATTTGATTATTATTTTGAATATTATTATCATTTGTACTTATTAACTTATTATCTAAGTACGTAATAGTTATGGAAATTATTATTATAAATAAGATATACATAATTACTTTATCACTATTTTTAAATGTTTCCTTAAATGTTTTTTTATTAAATTTAGACATTAATAAGTAAATAAGTATACTAGATATTATAAATGCTTCAATACCTATTACTACATAATTTTTAATTGATGTGTTACCTTTTTGATTCATGTTATTTGGCATATCAGGAGGAGTACCTCCTTCATTCATATTACCATTATTAGTAGGTGGTTCTTTTACATCTCCTTCGCTACTATTTTCATTATTAGTAGGTATCTTAGGCGGCTCACCATTATTATTCATACTTTCATTTTGATTATTATTTTCCATATTTGGCATACTATTATCATTTTTTAAATTAATTACAGTAAATGCCATTACTATTATCATAACAACTAATATTATACTCATGATAATATTTTTTAATTTTCTATTCATAGAATTTCTCCTTTCACTTACATTATAAATTTAAATTATGGGAGAAATTTGTTAAGAAATAGTAAAAAAATAGTTAAACAACTATTTTTTATCATCTATAAATCTTAATATATCAGTAAATATAACTAAATTTTCTTCTTCATTTAATATTTCGTGTCTTAGTCTATAAAATAATTTATATATTATATTCTTATATCCTAATGAATACATAAATCCTATACTTTTATACCATTTTTCTTTGCTTATAATTACTGGATCTTTAGAACCTGCGACAAAATATATTTTTAATTCTTTATTTTTTAGTTGCCATCCTTTTTTTGAATATACTTCTTTCATTAGAGTAAATAAGTTTAAAAATCCATTAGTTGTAAATGTAAATCCACATAGTTCATCATTGTCATATTCCTTAACAGTTTCTTCATTTTGACATATCCAACTATTTTCAGATATAGGTTCTTTTATTTTTTCATTATATTTACCAAATACTAATTTTTGAAGGAATTCACTTCTATATCTGTCACCTTTAAATTTTTTAATAATTTTTGTTATTAGTATAGGTATATCCATAAATGCTCTTTTACTTGGTGAACCACATACTACTAATTTATCTATTTCATCATCATGAGTTTTTACATATTTTCTTACTATTAATGATCCCATACTATGACCAAATAGTGTTAATTTTTCTTTCTTGTATTTCTTTTTAATATATTTTGTAACTTCATACAAATCACTAACAAGATATTCTGCCTTTTCATCATAAAAATATCCTAAGTCTTCTTCACTTTTTATACTTTTTCCATGTCCTCTATGGTCATGAATAACCGCAACATAACCATTGTATGCTAAGTAATCCATAAAAGGATAATATCTTTCTTTATGCTCTGCCATACCATGTGCTATTTGTACTACACCTTTTATTTTCATACTAGGTTCAACTATAGTTACTGATAATGGTAATCCATCACATTTTGACATTATAGTTAATTCTTTTTTCTCCATAACATCCTCCTACTTTAAATCATTATAACATGTAAAATATAATTTAGTAAAATTTTATTTTTTGTGGTATTATTATTTAGGTGATTACTTATGAAAAAATTTAATATGATTGATGAAGAATTTATATGTGAAAATTGTAAAAATAAAATTAAACCTCTTGGTTATACTGCAAGAGATCATTGTAACTATTGTCTTTACTCTAAACATTTAGATATTTTTCCAGGTGATAGACAAAATACATGCAAAGGTCTTCTTAAACCTATTTCAATAGAGAAGTTTAAAGATACTTACAAAATTATATATAAGTGTGAAAAATGTGGTAAAATACATAAAAATATTATGGCAAAAGATGATAATTTTGATTTAATTATTGAACTTTCTAAAGCAGAATAAAAGCATCCTAAATGGATGCTTTTTATAATTCAAACTGCGAATTATATAAATCTGCATAAAAACCTTTTTTCTTCATTAATTCATTATGAGATCCTTGTTCAATTATATTTCCATCTTTCATAACTAATATTAAATCCGCATTTTTTATAGTAGATAATCTATGTGCGATTATAAATGATGTTTTACCTTCACTTAATTTATCCATTGCTTTTTGAACTAATTCTTCAGTTCTTGTATCTACATTACTTGTTGCTTCATCTAGTATTAATAAAGGTGCATCTTCTATCATACCTCTTGCAATTGTTAAAAGTTGTCTTTGACCTGATGATACACTTTCACTATCTGAAATCTTAGAATCATATCCATCAGGTAGTGTCTTTATAAAGTGATGAACTCCAACTTCCTTACAAGCTTTTATTACATCTTCTTTTGTTACATTTTCATTATTATAAGCGATATTTTCAAAAACGGTTCCATTAAATAACCAAGTATCTTGAAGTACCATAGTAAATAAACTATGAATATTTTCTCTAGATAAATCTTTTATTGAAACTCCATCTATTTTTATATCTCCTGAATTTATTTCATAAAATTTCATTAATAAATTTACAATAGTTGTTTTACCTGCGCCAGTTGGACCTACTATTGCTATTTTAGATGATGGCTTTATATCCGCAGTAAAATCTTTAATTATAGTTTTATCTTTATTATATCCAAATTTAACATTTTTAAATTCTATATGACCTTTTACTTCTTCTTTCTTTAATGCAAACTTTGGATTTTCTTCTACCATTTCTTGTTCATCTAAAAATTCAAATACTCTTTCAGATGCCGCTGCTGTTGACTGAAGAGAAGTTAATCCTTGTGCAATTTGAGAAAGTGGATTTGTAAATAATCTTACATACATAATAAATGCGACTATTACACCAAATGTAATCATATCTTTTGATACTAAAAGTGCACCTACTATACATACTGCAACATATCCAAAATTTCCTATAAATCCCATCATTGGCATCATAAGTCCAGATAAAAATTGACTTTTTCTATTGCATTCATAAACACTTTTATTTAATTTATCAAATTTTTCATCTGATTCTTTCTTTCCATTATATGCTTTTACTACATTAAGACCTGAATAAATTTCCTCTATATGACCATTTAATTTACCAAGTTCTACTTGTCTTGCAGTAAAGTATTTTTGTGACTTTGATAATATTTTAGCCATAAATATAAATCCAAATAAACTAGATACAATAGCCGTTATAGCCATAATATAATTTGTATAAAACATCATTATTATTGAACCTATAAATAATGTTATTGCACTTACTAAAGATGATAAAGATTGGTTCATACTTTGTGCTATAGTATCAACATCATTTGTTACTCTAGAAAGTATGTCACCAGATAAATTATTATCAAAATATCTAAGTGGTAATTTATTTATTTTAACTGATATATTACTTCTTAATTTTTTTGCAAATTTATTAGAAACATCTGTCATAAGTATTGATTCAATAAATGTGAAAAGTGCACTAAGAATATATATTATAACTAATAGTAATGCTATACTTTTAATTTTTTCCATATTCATTTGTGGTTCTAATACTTTTTTAATAGATTCTGGCATATTATCTATTTTCTTATATAAAGTACTAGCATCAATATCTTTTTTAGTATTACCCATAATACTTAAAAATTTAACTTTATCAGAACTTGTTATAGTACTATTACCTATCTTACTATCACTAAGTAATACTTTACTTGTAAAAGCACTAACACCTTTAATATCATTTTTTAATATTTTTTTCTTATCTTGAACGCTTATTACAACATTATTATATGTTGTTTCTTCTAATAACTCATTAAGTATACTATCTGGTAACTTACTTATATTTTCATATGTATTATTCGGATTTTCTTTTATACTGTTTAGAAAGTCCATAAATATTAGTTTATCTTCATCTGATATATTTTTATTACTATTTATTTTTAATATAGTATTTTGGTCCATTTTAATACTTAATATATCATTCATTTTATTCTTAAATTCATCACTAGATAATTCATCTGTTATATCTTTAGTAAGAATCTTAAAATTCTTTGTATTTAATACAATTCCTTTTTGTATTTCATCAGTTAAATCTGATAATTTATTTGGCGAAACTAAAGAAAGTATAGCACCTGCCATTGCAAGAACTAAAGAAAAGAATATAAATACTTTAAAACTATTTAAGCTTTTAAATAATCTAGAAATTGCTTGTTTAAAATTCTTAGGTTTTTCAAAACTTGGACCATGACCTTTTTCTCTTCTTGGTGTTGTGTTATTATTTTCTTCCTTCATTCATAAGTTCCTCCTTTGATAATTGAGATAGTGCAATTTCTTTATATACTTCACAACTTTCTAGTAATTCTTTGTGTGTACCAATTCCAGCACATTTTCCTTCATCTAATACAATTATTTTATCTGCATTCATAATTGTACCTATTCTTTGCGCAACTATTAATATTGTTGCATCTTTTGTATATTTTTTTAATTCTTTTCTAAGAATAGAATCTGTTTTATAGTCAAGTGCAGAAAATGAATCATCAAATATATATATTTCAGGATTTCTTGCGATTGCTCTTGCAATTGATAATCTCTGTTTTTGACCACCTGATACATTTGTACCACCTTGTGCTATATGAGCATCATATGTATTTTCCATTTTTGATACAAATTCTTCTGCTTGTGCTATTTTTATAGCATTTTTTATTTCTCCTTTTGTTATTTTTTTACCATTATCTCCATATTCAATATTAGATGATACAGTTCCATTAAACATTACTGCTTTTTGTGAAACATATCCTAATTTGTTATATAGATAATTTAAATCATATTCTTTTACGTTTACTCCATCAACTAAAACTGTACCCTTAGTTGCATCATAAAATCTTGGTATTAAATTAATAAGAGTAGATTTACCAGATCCTGTTGATCCTATAAATGCGACTGTTTCACCTTTTTTTGCCTTAAATGATATATTTTCAAGTAAATATTCATCTGCATCTGGATATTTAAATGATACATTTTTAAATTCTACAGTACCTTTTTCTTTTTCTTCTTTTTTAGTACCATTTTTTATAGATATATCTGTATCTAATACTTCGTTAATACGCTTTGCGGATACTTCTGCTCTTGGAAGCATCATAAATATCATTGCAAGCATTAAGAATGACATAATAACTTGCATAGCATAACTACTAAATACAACCATATCACCAAATAATCCAATTTTATCAGCCATTAAAGATTCACTTATTAATTTTGCTCCTACAAAGTATATTGAAAGAGTTAAGAAATACATAACTAAATACATAACCGGTTGCATTATAGAAAATGCTTTTTGATTAAATAATTGCATATTAGTTAAATCATTATTTACTTTTTCAAATTTTTCTTCTTGATATTTTTCTGCATTAAATGCTCTTACTACTCTAATACCTGTTAAGTTTTCTCTTGTAACTCCATTTAACTTATCTATTAAATTTTGTACTAATTTAAATCTAGGCATTACTATAATCATTAATACACCTATTGTTACAAATAATACAATTACACATACTAAAGTAATTAAACTCCATTCAATATTTTTATTTAATATTTTTGTTATTGCCCAGATTGCTGTTATGGGTGCTTTTATTAATAATTGAAGTCCCATTGCAATTAACATTTGAATTTGAGTAATATCATTAGTAGTTCTTGTTATTAAACTACTTGTTTGAAATTTTTTTACTTCTCCCATTGATAAATCTTCTACTTTATCAAATAATCTTTTTCTAACTTTCATAGAAAAAGTTGCGGCTATATTAGAAACAAAATATCCTACTATAATTGCGGAAACTAAACTACCAAATGCACAAATAAGCATATATCCACCTTGAGTCAATATATCACTCATTTTAACATTTTCAGTTTGAACAAGTTTAGTTATTTCTGACATATAATCCGGCATTTTAAGTTCAAGCCAAACTTGAACTACTATTAAAGCAAAACTTATAAATATTAAAAACCAATCTTTTTTAGAAAAATTTTTAAGTAACTTAATCATAATTATTATCTCCCTTCATTATTATATTCTTTTATATTATCTTTCATTTTATCAATAACAATATAAAAGGTTTCAAGTTCACTATTTGAAATATTTTTAGTTATTAAATTTTCTAAAATTAATAATTTTTCTTTTCTTTGAGCAAATTTTTTCTTAGTCTCAGGATTAAGAATTACTTTTTTTACTCTTGTATCATCAGAATCAATAACTCTTTTTAATAAACCATTTTTTTCCATAGTTTGAAGAACACCTGATACAGTAGCTCTTCTTAAATTTAATACATTTTCTAAATCCTTTTGATAAACATAATCTAAATTGTTTTCAAACATGTAATTCATTATTTGCATTTGAGTTGGACTTGGAATACTGTTAATATTAAAATCATTAAACATATATCTTACTAATATTTTCTCTAAAGATTTTATTTCAAATAGTACTTTATTTCTATTCATATATATACCTTCTTTTTTATAGCCTTATTCATTATATGCTTTCGTGTATAATTTTGTCAATACCCTTACAATTTTTTTAAAATAAAAAAACTACTAACATATAATTTAAATATTAGTAGTTTATATTAATAATTATTTTAAAACCTTTTGCCTGGGATTCTCCTTATATTCTATTTTTGATGTAGATATATTATATGTAATATCTGGGGATAATATTTCATTAAATTTTCTATTATGAGAAATACTTATTATTGTACCTTTAAAGCTATCTAACATATCATAAATCAAATTTAATGCTTCCATATCTAAATGATTTGTAATTTCATCAAGTACTAATACATTTACTTCATCAATGGATAATTTTGCAAGATTAACTCTTGTTCTTTCTCCTGGACTAAGCATACTATACTTTTTATTTCTATCTTCATAAGAAATATTAAACTTATCTAATACAGTAAATAATAAACCATTATTAACTTCGTCCATTCCTTCTGTTAAATATTCATATATAGTTTTATTATTATCTTCAATTAAAGTATCTTGTGATATATAACCAAATTTTACTTCATTTCCTTTTATTATATTGCCACTAACTTTATCTATTTTTGATAAAAGTGTCTTTATAAATGTTGATTTACCTGTACCATTTTTTCCATCAATTCTAACTCTCATTCCAAATGGAATATTTAAATTTATTTTACTCGTTTTAAAATTTTCATAACCACAAACAAGATCATTAATAATAATATCTTTATTACCTTTTTCATTTGTAAAATTAACATCAAAACTTACCTTTTCTTTTTTCTTAAAATCAATATTTTTTTCTTTTTCTAGTTCTCTTTTTAATTTAGAAATATTTCCAGATGTTTTTTTAGTTTGTTCTTTAGCAAAATTAGCAGCTATTTTATCATTATCTTTTTTCTTTTTATTTGCACCCTTATTTGACCATTTTTCTGCTTCTCTTATTCTTGATTTTAATTCTTCTCTTTTCTCATTTATACTATTATATTCATCTAAATTTCTTTGGTATTCTTTTTCTTTATAATCTAAATATTCATAATATGGCATTTTATATTCAGTTAATTTTCCTTGATTAAGCTCAAATATTTTATTTGATATGTTATTCAAAAACTCTTCATCATGTGATACTATTATCATTTTTTTATTTAATTTTACTAAGTAATTTTCTAAATAAGTAATACCATCTATATCTAAATTATTAGTTGGTTCATCTAAAAGCATTATATCTGGATTACTAAGTAAAAGTATAGTAAGTAATACCTTTATTTTTTCTCCACCAGATAGTTCTTTTACTTTTTTATTTAAGTCTTTATTTAATCCTAGACCATTTAATAACATATTAATATTATTTTCAAAGTTATATCCATCTAACTTTAGGTACAAATCTAAAACATTACCATATTCGTCCATATTACTATCGTTTAAATTTTCTTCTAATTTATGAAGTTTTTCTTCAAGTAATAAAATATTTGTTTTCTTTTTTATATAGTCTATTATAGTTAAATCATAATCTTCTATATCAATTTCTTGCATTAACATACCTATACTTTCATCATTATAATTTATGTTACCTGAATCATAATTTATATTACCATTTAATATTTTTAATAATGTACTTTTACCTGCACCATTATTTCCAATTAAACATACCTTATCATTATCTTCTAAAACAAAACTAATATTATCTAGTATTTTGTTTGAATTAAATGACTTACTTAAATTTTTTACTATCATTTTATTTCACCACACTTTTTACATTTTGAATTTCTTTCCCAATTAATTATATTTGTATTATATGTATACATATTAAACATGAAAGTTTTACCAATTAAATTATTCTTTTTATATTTTGTAAAGTAATTTATTATTTCATCAGATACAATAGATGAAATTAAAGTACATAGTGGTCCATAAGACGGAACTACTGGAACATTATTTAAAGGTTCATCTATATCATTTTTTTCAATACATGATAAGCAAGCTGTTTTACCTGGGATTACAAATGGACCTATCATACCAACATGTTCTGAAAAACCAGAAAATAAAACGGGTTTATTTTCTTTTACACATATATCATTTATAAGCCTTCTAATTACTCTATATGGTTTATCCATAGTACATAGCACAAAATCTGAATTGCGTACTTCATTTACTATATCTTCTTCTTTTTGAATAAATTTATTGATTTTTTTTACTTTTATATTTTCATTAATACTTTTTAATCTTTTTTCCATAACATCAACTTTATACCTTAAAGTATCATTATTAGTATAAGATAATTGCCTTATTAAATTAGATTTTTCAACGAGATCATTATCTACTAATGTAAAATTATTAAAACCCGCTCTTGCGAGTAATTCTGTTGTTATAGAACCAATTGCGCCTATTCCGAGTATCAAAAGATTTTTATCTTTTATTTTTTCCAATTCTATTATCTCATCATTAAGCATATAAAAATATAATTTTTCTCGGTTATATAGAGCATCTGATATTATGTTATTATAATTATCATCCTCAATTATAAATTGTTCATCAATAAAAAAATTTATCGTATTCATTATTTCTTCTTTATTATAATTACTAATTTTTTGAATGTATTCTACTACGTTTTCATAATCCTTTGGTTCTTTTAAATATTTAAAAATATCGCAAATAACCTCATCCTCAAAATCAATTTCTTTTCCTGTTTCTTTAAAGTTTCCCATTCTAATATTTTTAGAAATTTTATTTATATAAAATGGTTTTGAAGGATTTATAATTAATTTCATAATAACCTCCCATTACAAATAAAAGTCCAAATTGTTAAAACAACTGGACTTTTAATTATTAACAATTTTGATCAACATGGCATGAAAATTTTGTTGATTTTAATTTCTTAACAGTAACTTTCATTTAAAACCCTCCTCATATTAATATTATTTAAAGATAATCATTATATGTTTGTTAACAGGTTGTAAATTAATTATCTAGTTACAATATACTACAAGTTAACTTTAAAGTCAACAGATTCGATAAAACAAGACAAAAAAAGCTATAAATAAATTAATATTCATAGCCGTTTATTAAATCTAGAAAAGCATCTATATTTGTTTTTCTAATATTACCATCATTATTTATTAAATCCAATATTTCATCTTTTGTTAAGTATTTTACATACTCTACTTCATCTTCTTGATAAGTTAATGAATTTATATCAATGTCTTTCTTTATATAAAATACATCTTTAAATGCATCATCATATTTATATGTTTTAAATAGTTTTACTTCATCTTCATTGATATCTATACCTAATTCTTCTTTTATTTCTTCTATAATAGCTTCTTTACTTGTCTGACCAGATTTTACATGACCACCTGTTGTAGCCCATACATTTTTCTTTCCTTTTGATGTCATTTGAAATAAAAATTCACCTTTAGAATTTTCTATAAATGCAAGTACAACAATTGAATACCTTCCTTTAGGTACAATTAATTTTGTTCCTTTTTCTCTAAATAATTTTTCTCCTGTTAAATTTTTATTTTCATCATATAAATCTGTATATTCACCATATTTACCATTTTCTAACATAATTTTTTCTACCTCCTTAATATGTTCTTTTAAATAGGCTTCTATTGATTTGATTTTATACTATCTTTTCAATAAGATTTCTTATTTTTTGTTTATATTCTTCATTTTCGTAATTCATTAAATAAAAATGTATGCTTCCATTAATATAACACCATTTAAATTTATCATATTCAAAATTGCTTTTACTTCTATACCCCTCTAAAAATAAATTGATATCATCTATATCATCCATAAATTCCTGACCTGGTCTAAGTATTAAAGCCCACGCTATATCTTGTTCTTTAAAACCCAGGCCACTATATTCTAAATCAATAATTCCATTTACTTTTTTGTTTTTAAATAACACATTTGCATAGTGAAAATCACCATGTATAAAAGTTTTATTATCTTTTTCAATTTTATTTTCTTCAAGGTATTTTATTATTTTCTCAGAAAATTCGTCAGAATTTTTATAATTTTTAGGAACCTCATTTATTGGTCTTTGAAAAGCTTTATCAAATTCTCTATTTTTTATATTGTGTATTTGTGATAATGTTTTACCATATTCTTTAAGATAAATTTCTTTATCTTTTTTATCTTGCTTAAATATATCAGATAGCCTATCACCTTCAATCTTTTCTAAAATAATATATTTTTTATCATTAACACTACCAAATTCAATTACTTTAGGAAAGATATTAATATCACTTAATAACTTTAAATGTTTGTATTCGGTTTCAAAATTCGCCATTTTACTTCTTTCAAATTTTATATATACATTTTCTTCTTTATTTTTTATATCTGCAATAGCTTCTACAACATCATTACCAGCAGGCGGATAACTTATTATTTTTTTTAGTTTTATATTTTTATATTGTATTGAAAACAAATCAATAGTTAATTCTCTATATTTTTTATATATCATAGATTACCTCAATTCTTTTTACACTTCCGTTATTTCCATTTACTTCTATTTGTTCTTCATCCTTTAATTTTTCAATGGCATCATAACCCAGTCCTGTTACGCATGGAATTCCAAGTTCTCTTGAAATAATTGCAGTATGAGATAAAAATCCACCTTCAGCAGTTATTATTCCAGAGCTTCTAAGAATAATAGGAACCCAATCTGGATCTGTATAATCAGTTAGTAATATACTTCCATCCTCAAAAATATGCTCTTCTTCTGGTTCTTCTAAATAAATAGGCTTACCTATTACAGTCCCTGAAGATGCCGCAACTCCAATAAAAGAATTTTCTGTTGTGCTTGCTTCTTTATACTCTATTTTCTTTGTTACCGGTCTATATTGTAGCCATACTAATTTATCATCTAAAATGCACCATTCAAGATCCGCAGAAGAATTTAGTTTTTGTTGTAATTCTAAACAACTTTCTCCTACATTCTTACCATCTACATTTAAATTATTATTGTCATTATTAGGCCATTTTTCAGAAGTAGGTTTTACATGTCCACTCACTAATTTTTCTCCATTACCATTAACCCATTCTAAATATCCAGAATTAATATTATTTCCAATCCATACCCCAGAAAGAATAGGCTCTTTAAATTTTTGAACTACCACTGACATATATGGATTATCAGTATTAAAATGTTCTACATATGAATTAACTCTTTCATTGTTAATTGAATCTCTTACACATTCAACATTCTCATATATTTCATTCTTTGGTACATTTAACTTTGATATAAATAATCCTGCGAATGAATTATTTTCATTATCTTCTACTGTTGCAGAACTCCTAACTGCATAATTTTGATTTTTTAATTTTTCAATTTCATCTTTATATAGGCCTTCTTTTAGTGATGTTACGCTTATCAAATATGTTTCTGGAACATTTAACCCATATGTATTTAATATAGAAAGTCCAAGTCCTTTACCACCTATTATATTTGCAAGATTTTTATTTTCATTAACTAATATAAACCTTGATAATATATTAATATCTATTAAAGGAATATTATCTAAAATTACAAGCATAAGTAAACTTTTTCCAAATACTTTTTCTAAATGTGGATAGTTTTTTCTTACTATTTCTTCAAAAGATTGTCTTGCATTTCTATGATCTTTTATTAAATCTCTTTCATGAAATACATGTTCTTCATCTTGATAATATTTCATTAACAAATATATCTTAACAATTTCATCATTTAAATCAATATTGATTTCATTTTGGGTATTAAAATTAGTTAAACTTGATGGTTTATAATTGTCTATTTTTTTAAGTTCATCTAAATAATTACTACCATATTTTTTCTTAAATTCACTTAAAATTTTTTCTGTAATTATTGAGCCTTCTGTTATTACTTCAATCATCCCATAATAGGCATATGAATGTCTATATTTATACCATTTTTCTATTTTATCATCACATGAATCCGCATCATTTTTTAATTTTATACATTCATCTTTTAGTTTTAATATTAAATGATTATAATCTTCTGCAGTAAATGTATCTACATCAATATAATTAATTATTTTAGAAATTTCATCTGATAAATCTGGATTAAGAGCTATATCGTACTTTAACATTGTAAGCCACTCATTATCAGTTACAAATTCTTCTAATTTTTGAAGTTCTTTTTTAAATTTATCTATATCTTTATACTTTTCTATACTTATAAAATTGCTTGGTTTCATCTATTAGTCACCCACTTTTATTACATAATTAAATAAATCATCACATTTCTTAATAACTTTAATTTCACTTTTATTTATTAATCTTTCAATTAAATATGGATACTCAGAATAATCAATTTCAGTAATTATACAATCAATTTTAAGATTTGATATAAACTTGCCCACTCTTATCTCATTATATTTTTTTAACTCACCTAATATTTTCTCATCTAAATAATTATAACTACAAGATTTAATTTTATTATCAAAGTCAATATATCTTATATCACTATTATCATTTAATAGACTATTCCAAGTTTTTGAATACATTATTATTTCTTCTTTCAACAGTTTTCTCTCTAAAGCACCTACATTTTTTATCTCTTCTTTGTCTAACTCACCAACACTTTTTGCTTCACTAGATATTTCATCAGAATATACTACATATAATTCTGCATCATATTTTTCTAACAAATTACAAATATAAAAAACTGTCAAGCATTCATTTGAATTTTTATGACTAGACCAAATTCTAATTTTTTTATTATTTCTAGCATTATCTAACAAAAATTTAATTTTATTACTATAATCAACAACATCCACATTATATCCTATATTTTTCAAGAAACTTCTTTTATAATTTTTTAAATCTTTTAAATCTCCAATATCTAAATGCATATCTAAAAGAACTATATTCTCATTTTTAATAGATGATTTTAAAAGTAATCCATTACTAGATAAATCAGATACAACTTCTATTGTATTTTCCATAATAACACCTCTTTATTTCATTATAACAAAAAAAGCCCACAACGGACTATTTTTTCATTATTCTAAGTGTATTTAATATTGAAATAATTGTAACACCAACATCGGCAAATACTGCTTGCCACATATTTGCAATTCCAATAGCGCTAAGAACTAATATTAATATTTTTACACCTATTGAAAATACTAAGTTTTCTTTTATAATTCTTTTTACTTTATTTGAAATACTTATTGCTTTATTAATCTTACTTATATCATCATCCATAATAACAATATCACTTGCTTCAATCGCTGATGATGAACCAATAGATCCCATAGATATTCCAATATCTGCCCTTTTAAGCGATGGAGCGTCATTTATTCCATCACCTATAAAGGCAACTACATCTTTATCATTTAATAATTCTTCTAATTTTTCATATTTTTCTGTTGGTAAAAGTTCATAATAAACTTTATCTATATTTAATTTTTCTGATATAGAAAGAGCATTTTCTTTTGAATCACCTGTAAACATATATGTTTCAATACCTTTTTTAGATAATTCATTTAAAGTGTTTTCTACTCCTTCTTTTATTCCGTCATTAATAGTAAGTGATGAAACTATTTTATCATCAATGGATAAATAAATATTTAAAGAACCATCATCTTTTAAATCAAACATTTTATTGTTACCGATTTTTATTTTTTTATCATCATATGTATAACTTACACCAAGGCCTTCTATTTCTTTATGATTCTTTACTTTCTCATTTACATCTATATTTACATAATTCATTATTGATTTAGCAATTGGATGGTTCGATAAATTTTCACCTAATGCATAAAGTTTTAAGATATAATCTTCACTATAATTACTATCTAGTAAGTTAAAACTTGTAACTTTAAATGCTCCACTTGTTAATGTACCTGTTTTATCAAATACTATTTTATTAACTCTTGAAAGTAAATCAAGATAGTTACTACCTTTAACTAATATTCCATTTTTACTCGATACACCAATACCAGTAAAATATGAAAGTGGTACTGAAATCGCAATTGCACATGGACAAGATATAACTAAAAATACTAGTGCTCTATAAATTGATTCATATGTTGTAAGATCTGTGAAAAGTATAAAGCATATAAATGTAATTACACTTATTATAAGTACTATTGGAGTATAATACTTAGCCATTTTTGCGACAAATGTCTCTGTCTTTGATTTTTTATCAGTCGCATCTTCTATAAGTGATAATATTTTTGAAACAGTACTATCATTAAATAATTTAGTTGCTTTTATCTTTATTACTTTTCCTTCATTTATTGATCCAGATAATACTTCATCATTTTCTTTTTTATTAACTAGGTCACTTTCACCAGTTAAAGAAAATAAATTTAACTTAGTTTCACCTTCAATAACTATTCCATCAACTGGAATTTTTTCACCTTTTTTAATTATTAATATATCATTAATTTTTACGTCTTCTACATTTATTACTTCTGTTTTATCCCCAACAACTTTATTTGCAAAGTCTTGTTTTATATTCATTAAATCTTTAATTGAATTTCTTGAATTATTAACGGCTTTTTCTTCTAATATTTTACCTATTTCATAAAGTATTATAACCATTAATCCTTCCATTTGTTTATCTACAAAGTAAGCACCAATTGCGGATATTGTAATAAGTGCATTTTCATTAATAGTATGTGACTTTATAAGCATTTTAACTGCTACCTTAAATGTTCTATAAAGTAAAATAACATATGACGCTATAATAAGTATTTTATTAATTATTTCATTATTAAAATTAACATATAATCCAAGTAAAGCAATTATAACGCCAATAATTAATCTTATTAAATTATAATTTTTTTTAGTTTGTTTTACTTCTTCATCTATTTTAGTAACTACTACTTCTGGTTCTATTTTAGTAACAATATCACTAATATCTTCTATTTTTATATCATCATTAGACATAAAAGATAATGTTAGTGATGAAAAGTTTACAACTACATCACTTAAATTGTTTTCTTTTTTTAATCTTTCTTCTATTTTATTCGCACAATTTGCACAGTCTAGATTATTTAATCTATATTTATATTTCTTCAATGTGTTCAAGACCTTTCTCTAATATTTTTTCAACATGATCATCATCAAGTGAATAGTAAACTACTTTACCTTCTTTTCTTGATTTTATAAGATTAGAATCTTTTAATAATTTTAATTGATGAGATATTGCGGATTGTGTACTCTTTGTAATATATGCAATATCATAAACACATAACTCACTTTCTTTTAAAGCACAAAATATCTTCATTCTAGTAGTATCTCCAAAAAGTTTAAAAACTTCCGCAAGTTCAAACATTTTTTCATCATCGATAATACTATTTAAAACTTTGTTTACTCTTTCTTTATCTATAATAATTTCTTCCATAAAGATTTCCTTTCATATGAATTTTCATTCATATGTATTGTACTACTATATTATTCATAAGTCAATAATATATGAATAGAAATTCATATATATGTGCAATAAAAAAATCCTTAAATAGGATTTAATAATAATAAAGTTATAATTCAAGCCATTTTATTATATCTTTCATACTAATTTTGTACAAGGTATTACTAGTAGGTTTAAAACCAATATGAGTAAACACCTTTTTTGATACACTATTGTTATCATTTATATGAATTGTAATACTATCATATTTTTTCATTTCATCTAATAATACAAATTTTTTAATTAACTTTTTTAATATTCCTTTATTTTTATAATCATTTTTTATTTGAACTTCTGAAATCCATAAATCTCCTTCAATAATGGAATAATTTAAAAATCCAACAACTTTATTATTTTCTGTATATGTAATAACCTTATAATTCTTTGTTTCTTTTATCATATTTGTCCACATATCATAATTTTCTTTATTATCATGTTTATTTTTTTCTTTCAAAAAATCAGGATATGTAATAAATAAATTTTCTATTAATATATTATACATTTGTCTTAATACATTATCTTCAATATTATTATCATATAAATTTATCATATCCTTAACTAAACTCCTTGTTTCAAATTATAATTTGTTACTACAAAATTGTCAATTATACCTGGAAATAATAAAATTTGTACAACAAAAAAATCCCTCGAACGGGATTAATTTCATTAATGGCGGAGTGAGAGGGATTTGAACCCTCGCGGCAGTTACCCACCCTACACCCTTAGCAGGGGCGCCTCTTCAGCCTCTTGAGTATCACTCCAACGCGCAATATAATTTTACCATTTCTTACGCAATAGGTCAATATTAATTTTGAGATTTTATTTGATATTTATTATAACCAAGGTTGTTATTGCCAACAATTGTATATCCTACTTTTAAAGCAAGTTTTGAACTTTTTGTATTTTCTTCTTTTATCAAAAGTGATATATGTTTTATTTCTTCTAATAAATATATAGTAATTTCTTTTAATAATTTAGTACAGTATCCTTTATTCCTATATTTTTCTATAATTGAATAATTAATATATAAATCACTACTCTTACCATCTAATTCTATAGATCCTACTATTTCACCTGATAATAATTTAACTAAATAAATTTTATTATAAATAGTCTCATCAGTATATAATCTATAATAATCAATGACATCTCTAAAAGATTCTTCTGTAGAAATAATATATTTATCTATTTCTTTATCTTGATCAAATATATCTATCATTTAAAAATGTTCTGGGTTATTATAATTAAATTGTTCTAAAACAAAATGTTTCAAATTTATTTCTTTCATTATTCTTATCCTTTTACTAAAAATAAAAAAACTTAGAATTACTAAGTCTTTATATACTAAATGGTGACCAGTACGGGATTCGAACCCGTGAATGCCGCCGTGAAAGGGCGGTGTGTTAAGCCACTTCACCAACTGGCCATACAAATGGTGGACCTAGATGGACTTGAACCATCGACCTCACGCTTATCAGGCGTGCACTCTAACCAGCTGAGCTATAGGTCCAGAACATCTCATTTGCATAATGCTATTTCATTTTACACTATTAAGAAAAAAAATGCAAGTAATTTTTAAAAGTTTTATCGAAAAAAAGAACTATAAATTAAATTACAGTTCTTTATTTTGATAATTTGAACAATTTACTAATTATATTTTTTATTTTTTTACTCATAAAATTAAGAGCATTTTTAATCTTATCTATGAAACAATTATGTTCTAAAACAATTTCTATATTATCATCTTTAATATCATCATCTAATAAAATAATTGTATAATTTTCTTCATTTATTACTTTTATTTTTTTTGTGATACTTCTATCTAATAGTTCTGATACTGCAATTACTTCATAACCTTTAGAATTCATAGTAAGTGTAAACTCATTAATTATTTTAATAAGTTCATTAATAGATAATTCTTTTTGGTTTTTTTTAGAATATATAATAGTATTATGATTATCATTCATAAATAAGAATACTGAATTTGTAATTTTTTTATTTTTTAGAATATTAATAAAATAATTTGCTTCATTAATAGCTTCTGCTTCATTTGTTGCACAAGATTCATAATATACAAATATTTCTTTATTTTTTCTAGTTAATCTATCATAATATTCATCAAATCTACTATCTTTATACATTTTTTTATCTATACCGTAGCTAGTATATCCTGCTCTTAATAAAATAAAATCTACACTATCATTTATTATGTTAAAATTTAATTTTTCATCTTCCTCTGTTAATATCATTCCCCTTAGCATACATAAAACAACTCCCCTATTATATAAAATGTTTATATTTAATATTTGTCTTTACTTTTAACTAGTTTAAATATATCTAACTGAACTTTTTGAACTATCTGAAACAACTTGTTCACTATAAACATATAAATAATCTATAGGATTAACCCTAGAACCATTTTTAGTTAAATCAAAATGTAAATGTGGTCCTGTACTTCTACCTGTTGAACCCATTATTCCAACTTTTTCTCCTTTTGAAACTCTAGTTCCAACTCTTAAAGTACTTCTTGAATTTAAATGTAAGTATCTACTTACATCTCCATTATCATGTTTTATAGCAATATAATTTCCTGTATCACTTGCATATGAATTAACTATTACTGTCCCATCATAACATGCATAAATAGTTTGATTTTGTCCACCATATTTACTACTCCAACCTAAATCTAAAGCTTTATGTTTATTACTATAATATTGACTTACATAAATATAATTAACTGGATATCTATATTTTGTACTTACTACAGGTGTATCATTTAACTTTTCATATGTTTTATTTCCTGCTATTCCATCTACTACAAGATTATTTTTATTTTGAAAATCTTTTACTGCACTTATTGTTGCATCTCCGGCTATTCCATCTACTGCTAAATTATAACCTTTACTGTTTAGCTTTCCTTGTAAATCTTTTATTACTTCAATAAGTTTATTATTAGTATTTCTTCCATATATTCCATCTACTGTAAGACCTGTATATTTTTGAAAATTCCTATATGCATTTTTTGTACCAGAGCCTTCTATTCCATCTATTTTTCCTGTGTAAAAGTAATGATAACATCTTAAATTAAGTTGTCTTTGTTTAATATTTAACATATTATACCTCCTTTCATCATATAATATGAGATATAATATTTTTTAAATATTATTAAAGCATAAAAAAAGAATTCAAATAAAGAATTCTTTTATTTTTATTATGGTGTCCCCTTAGGGATTCGAACCCTAGACCCACTGATTAAGAGTCAGTTGCTCTACCAACTGAG